>JAQBPH010000090.1:0-18473 GCA_028287625.1 Chloroflexota bacterium
TCTCGGCGTCGGCGGCGGCTCCGGCCGCGGCCCACGCGGCGCGCTCGGCGGCGCCGGCGGCCTCGCTCAGCCGTGGCTCTCCGTCGCCGGCGAGGGCGGCCGCCTCGGCGACCTCGTCGGCGCTCTCCCCGGCGACCAGGGCGGCGGTCGCCGCCTCCTGGGCCGCCTGCACCGCGATCTCGACGGGAGTGGTGGGTTGCTCGTCCCGCATGCCTGGCATGGCACCGCACCTCTGATCGGTCAAGGCTCGTGATCTGGTCACGCGCTCTTCACATTACATGATATGATGCGTGTAAGCTACATCATTCTGTGTGGTGGACGGAGAGGGGGGCGTGCGCGCCCGGATCCACGGCCCCGTACGGCCGCACCCACCGCCAGGCTCAGGAGGTGGATCCGTGACCCTTCTGCTGGTGCTCCTCATCGCCCTGCTCGCCGTCACCCTGCTCGGAGGCGGCGGGTACACCTACCGCCGGCACTACGGTCCCGGGCCCGGCGACATGATGGTCGCGGACCGGAGCGGGGGTGGGGCCGGCGCCGTGCTGGCGATCGCCGTCATCGCGCTGCTCCTCCTCTTCCTTCTCTACGGCGGCTACAACTGGTTCGGCTGGTTCGGCGACCACGTGAACATCAACGTCCACTGACCGGCCGGCCGGGGCCAGCGCCGCCCGGGGCGCCTCGGAGGGCCGGAAGCCCTCCAGGCCTCCCGGCGCGGCGAGGGCCCGTCGCGCGTCGCCGGCGTCGCGGAGCAGCCGCTCGACGTCGAGGCCGAGGCAGCGGGGGCGGAAGGGCTCGAGGCGGGCGATGCCCCGGTCGAGCAGGCTCAGGGCGCCGCGGAGGTTGCCCCGGGACGCGTGGTGGAGGCCGACGCCCACCTGGAGCAGTCCCTGGTAGAGGCGCCGCACCTCGGTCGGCTCGGCACGCCAGGCGTCCTCGAGCACCTCGTGCGCCTCGAACCAGCGGCCCTCGTTGAAGAGGCGCACCCCCTCGACGAGCAGGGGAGGGGCCGGGGCCGGGTCGGTGTCCCGATCCACGCCTAGCCCGCGCCACGCTCCCAGGCGAGGCCGGCGGCGAGCACGGTCTCGTCCTGCGGGGCGATCAGCTGCAGGTTGCCGACGGCGAGCCCCGCCCAGCCGATGAGGTTCACCCAGCGCAGCCAGGCGGAGAAGGGGATGCGCACCTCGAGCTCGTCGCAGTCCTCCGGCGGAAGCTCGGTGGCGACGCAGGGACTCACGTAGAGGTCGACCTCGGGGCGGTACCGGCGCCACTCCTCGAGCGCGGCGTAGGCGGCGGCGACCTCGGCGGGATGGCGCCGCTGGGCGAGCTCCAGCTTCACCCGGATGTTGTCGCCGTACTCGGCGGCGCGGGCGGGGAAGGTGGCGCGGTGCGAGGCGGCGGCCTCCGCGAAGAAGAGCGGCCAGGTGTTCGCCGCCGGCTCGGGGACGGAGGCGGCCACCACCCGGGCGCCCAGCCGCTCCAGCCCCGCCACCCACCGCTCGGCGGCGTCGCTGCCCTCGGGCACGCGGCCGTCGCCCACCGACGGAGGCCGGGTGAGCACGCCGACGGTGAGCCCGGCCAGCAGCGGCTCCGGCGCCGGCCGGCCGGCGAGCACCGACCACATCAGCGCGACGTCCGCGACGTTGCGCGCCATCGGCCCGACGGTGTCGAGGGTGGGGCAGAGCGGGAAGATGCCGTCCATGGGCAGCGCGCCACAGCGGGTCTTGAGACCGACGGTGTCGCAGCACGCCGATGGCAGGCGGATCGAGCAGCCGGTGTCGGTGCCGAGCGCCAGCTCGCACATGCCCGACGCCAGCGCCGCCGCGTTGCCGCTCGAGGAGCCGCCGGTGGTCCGTCCCGGGTGGACGGGGTTGTGGACGGTGCCGTACCACGGGTTGCGGCCGAGCACCCCCCAGGCGTACTCGGTGAGGTTGGCCTTGCCGATCAGCACCGCCCCGGCGTCGAGCAGGCGCTGGGCGGCGGTGGCGGTGCGGGCGGGCACGTGGTCGGCGTGGATCCGCGAGCCGTAGGTGGTGCGCACGCCCGCGGTGTCGATGAGATCCTTGACCAGCAGGGTGCGTCCGGCAAGCGGACCGGGGCGCGGCTCGGCGGGGGGGTCCACCCAGGTGATGACGGCGTTGAGGGGGTCGCGGTTCACCGCGGCAACGGTAGCAAGCTCGGGGCGGAGCCACTGAATGGACGGAGGCCGGAAGCCCGTGCCCTCCCCCGGTTCCACCCGGCTCCACGCCGCCGGCATCGACGAGCAGGCCTACCGGCGCCTCCTCGGCCACCTTGGCATGAGCGGGGGGAGGCGTCGCCTCCCCCCGCTGAGGAATCAGTGCCAGTCGCGCATATGGTTGCGGATGTCGTCGGTGAGCGACGAGCCGTCGTAGTACTTCTCGTAGAAGGCCTCGTCGACGTGGTGGACGACGGCGCCGAAGTTGCACTGCATGGGGTTGAAGGTGACCGGGCAGCGCCCGTAGTTCTCCACGCAGTAGTCGACGTAGGCGACCACCGCCTCCTTGGACCAGTCCGAGATCTGCACCGCCGGGTGGTTGACGATCTCGCGCACGGTGTCGGGCTTGAACGGCCCCTTGTGCTGCAGCATCCAGTTGTCGTCGCCTTTGGAGAGCAGCCGCCCCGGGGCGTACTTGTCGTCGACCATCGCCTTGCACAGGGCGGCGCCGTCGGGGTAGCGGGGCGAGGGGACGTAGCTCGACTCGAGCACGCCCTCGATGCCGCGCACGGTGACCGCGCCGCTGGCCACCGGGGCCTTGGCGTTGAGCGGCTCGGTGACCATGCCCATGCCCTTGGCCACGCCCGGATAGGCGCCCATGAGCACGTCGTCGAAGAAGCCGCAGAAGATCCAGTTGCCCAGGCCCATCGCCTCGGCGGCGAGACGCATGTTCTGCACGTAGGAGCCGGGGACGTAGGTCTCGACCTGGAAGAAGAACTGCTCGATCTGGCTGATGGTGACCGGGAACTCGAGCCTGCCCTCGCCGACCCACTTGGCCACGCCCGCGGGCTGCTGGGTGCGGTCGTCGATGTAGTACAGGTGCCAGGCGTCGAACAGGTTGAGCATCGCGCTGAAGTACAGCCAGCCCACGTCGGTGATGGGCAGGAACCAGGTGGTGCCGGGCCGGTTGACGTTGTACTGATAGGGCCCGAAGAGCGAGGCGTTGGGAGCGCCCGGCACCCTGGTCATCCAGTCGACGTCGGGCCGGTGGTCGAGGATCTGGACGCAGCCCTCGCGGTACCACCGCAGCACCTTGCCGTAGTCCTCCTCGCCCTGGATCTCCACCATGCGCTCGCGTTCGTGGCCGGGCCGGTAGAGGAAGACGCCCTCGTCCTTGATGATCAGCAGGTCGTGGGCGAAGGAGTTGCCGGGCGCGCCGGCGGTCCGGCCGGAGATCGTGGACAGCTCGTGGAACCCGCCGGTGGTGGCGATGTCCCAGTGGACCATGCCGTTGGGACCGCAGGCGGCCCAGGCGATGATCGCCTCCTCGACCTCGGTGAGCGGCATCACCGGGTGCTCGGAGGCGAAGGCGAGCGGACCCTTGGGCTGGTGCAGGACGTGACCGGTGGCCCCGTGGGTCTCCTGCACTCCGCTCTCGATGTGGTATCCCCGGGCGACCCGGCGGCTGCGCAGGGTGGAGAGCACGCTCGGAACGGTGCGCGTCCTCTCGAAGAACGCCTTGAGCTGGCGCTGCTCCTCCGCTGTCGGCGCGGGCGCGGCGTTGATGACGGCCATGTGCTCCTCCTCGCTCGCACGCTGAGACGGCCGCCCGTCGGCGAACCGGCGAGGAGGCGAGGGTACGCGGCGAACCGCGGTTCAGTCCTGCGTAATAACTACGTGTTCGTCTACGTGTTCCGCGGAGAGGCCTTGACGCCGCGCTGCGGGATTTCTACGGTCGCCACGTTGGGCCCACCGGCCGGCGGTGTCTGAGGAGGCGAGGATGGCGAGAGCGCAGGGGCCGGTCGAGGAGGTCATCCGCCGGCGCGTGGCCGAGCACCCCGACGCCACCTGGTTGCTCTGGAAGGACACCGAGTATCGCTGGCGCGAGGTGCTCTCCAACGCGCTCCGCGCCGCCAACGGCCTGCTCGAGCTGGGGGTGCGCCCTGGCGAGCGGGTGGCCATCCTCATGGCGAACCGCCCCGAGTTCCTGTGGGCGCATCTCGGCGTCATCCTCATCGGCGCTCACTCCGTGCCGGTGAACATCTCCCAGCGGGGCGCCACCCTGCAGCACATCCTGGCCGACTGCGAGGCGGTGGCCGCCATCCTGCAGGACGACCTGCGCGACGCGCTGCTCGCGGTGCGCGAGGGCTGTCCCGAGCTGCGCCGCACCGTGGTCGTCGACGGCCGGGCCGGCGGGGGCATCGACTGGGACTTCGACCGGCTGATGTCCGCCCCCGACAGCGAGCCCGACATCGAGCTGGCCGAGCCCAGCGGCGGGGTGGGGATGCTCTACACCTCGGGCACCACCGGCCCGCCCAAGGGGGTGGTGGCGACCAACTACGACACCTCACCGCTGGGCATCCTGCTCGAGGCATCCGGGGTGCAGCCCGGCGACACCATGTACACGCCGCTGCCGCTCTTCCACGGCAATGCCCTGCTGGTGTCGGCGATCGGCTCGATGCTGATCGACGCCCGCCTCGCCCTCGGCGAGCGGTTCAGCGCCTCCCGCTTCTGGGACGAGTGCCGCCGCTACGAGGCGGTGGAGTTCAACAGCCTGGGCGGCATGATCTCCATCCTGCTCAAGCAGCCGCCCCGCCCCGACGACGCCGACAACCCGGTGCGCACCGTGCTCAGCGCCGGCTGCCCGGCCGACCGCTGGGAGGAGTTCGAGCAGCGCTTCGGCGTGCGCATCATCGAATGGTTCGGAATGGTGGACGCCCCCGGCATCCTGATGAACGACGAGGGCAGGGTCGGCTCCATCGGCAGGGCCAAGGCGGGCGTCGAGTACCGGGTCGTGGACGACGGCGACCGGCCGCTGCCGCCGAATCGCATCGGAGAGCTGGTCTTCCGCCATCCCAAGGGCCGGATGACCTACTACCACCGCATGCCCGACGCCACCGACCAGGCCTACCGGGGCGGCTGGTTCCACTCCGGCGACCTCGCCGAGTACGACGACGACGGCTTCTTCTACTACCGCGGGCGCAAGACGGAGTCGATGCGGCGCCTCGGCGAGAACATCTCCGCCTGGGAGATCGAGACCGTGCTGAACCAGCACCCGGCCGTGCTGGAGAGCGCCGCCTGCGCGGTGAGCTCGGATCTCGGCGAGGACGAGGTCAAGGTGTGCATCGTCCCCCAGCCCGGCGCCAGCCCGACCCCCGAGGAGATCGTCGACTTCTGCGGCGGCCGGATGGCGTACTACGCCATTCCCCGCTACGTGGAGATCGTCGACTCGCTGCCCAAGACGGAGACCCAGCGCATCCAGTACGGCATCCTCCGCGAGCGGGGCGTCACCCCCGCGACCTGGGATCGTCAGCAGGCCGGGCACGTGGTCGAGCGCCGGTGACCCGCCCCCCGAGGAGCGACTCCCATGGCTGACGCCCTGATCGCCGGGGCGGCGATGACGCGGTTCGGGAAGTTCCCCGACTCCACGATCCGCTCACTCGCCGAGGAGGCGGTCGCGGAGGCGCTGCAGGACGCGGGCATCGGCCCCGACGCGGTGCAGATGGCGTTCTTCTCCAACGCCACCGCGGGCATCCTCCACGGCCAGGAGATGATCCGCGGGCAGGTGGCGCTGCGCCACACCGGGCTGCTGGGCATCCCCATCGTGAACGTCGAGAACGCCTGCGCCTCGGCCTCCACCGCCTTCCACCTCGCCTGCATGGCGGTGCGCTCCGGGGACGTCGACGTCGCCCTTGCGGTCGGCTCGGAGAAGTTGACCCACGCAGACAAGCAGCGCTCCTTCGCCGCCATCGGCACCGCCATCGACATGCTCCAGGTGGACGAGCTGAGGGAGCTGATGCGGGCGTCGCGGCCGGTGCCGCCGGGCGCCGCCGTGCGATCAGCGGGGCTGGTGCAGGCGGACGGCGCGAACGGCGCCGAGGGCAACCGCTCCTTCTTCATGGACATCTACGCATCGATGACGCGCGCCTACATGGAGCGCAGCGGTGCCTCGGTGCGCGACCTCGCCGCGGTGGCGGTGAAGAGCCACCGCAACGCGGCGCTCAACCCCAAGGCCCAGTTCCGCACCGAGGTGAGCGTGCAGGAGGTGCTCGCCAGCCGCGAGATCTCCCCGCCGCTCACGCTGCTGATGTGCTCGCCGATCGGGGACGGCGCCGCCGCCGTGGTGGTGTGCTCCGAGGAGTACGCGCGCCGCCACGGCGCGACCACGGTTCGGGTGCGCGCCTGCACCCTGGTGTCGGGCACCGACCGCGCCGCCGGGGAGCCCGGCGCGGTCGAGCGCGCGGCGCGGCTCGCCTACGCGGACGCGGGACTCGGCCCCGGCGATCTCGACGTCGTCGAGGTGCACGACGCCGCCGCGACCGCGGAGCTGATGTGCTACGAGGAGCTCGGCCTCTGCGCCGCCGGGGAGGGCCCGGGGCTGCTCGCCTCCGGGGCCACCGCCCTGGGCGGTGGGCTCCCCGTCAATCCCAGCGGGGGGCTGCTGAGCAAGGGGCATCCCATCGGTGCCACCGGCTGCGGGCAGCTGGTCGAGCTCGTCGACCAGCTTCGTGGTCGCTGCGGGGCACGGCAGGTGGAGGGGGCGCGCGTCGCCCTCGCGGAGAACGGCGGCGGCTTCCTCGGCACCGACGCCGCCGCCATGGTGGTGACCATCCTCTCGAGCTGAGGAGTCAGGAGCAGCGCGCCGCCAGGGCGCGGAGGAGAAGGGTATGGAGTTCAACGAGGTCATCGGCCTTCGGCGCAGCGTTCGGTTCCTCAACCCCTGGAAGCCGGTGGAACGCGGCAAGATCCAGGCGATGCTCGAGGCCGCCAACCGGGCCTCGCGCTCGGTGAACGCCGACTATCCCCGGGCGCTGGTGGTCAAGCGCGACGACCTGGACGACCAGACCAGGGACGCGCTCCGCAACCCCACCACCACCAGCGAGCTCGACCTCGCCCCCGTCTACATCTTCTGGTACTTCGACGCCAACTACCTCGAGGGAGCCCAGGAGCGGCTCAAGGAGCTGGTGGCGCAGAGGGCGCTGCCCGCGGCACACGGCTGGTCCGACGCCTACGTCGACGACGTGGTGTACGCGCAGGTGCTGCAGCCGATCGGCACCATGCCCGAGGTGGTCACCTTCATGGGCGCCGTCGAGGTGGGCATCGCCATCTGCAACGCCGTCAACGCCGCCGTCAACGAGGGGCTCGGCACCTGCCTCCACGCCTTCACCAACCCGGAGGTCGTCAAGGCGAGGTTCCACGTCCCCGACAACTGGGTGCCGGTGTGGCTGCAGCTGGTCGGCTACTGCCTGGAGGAGCGCGAGGCCGGTGGCCAGCGCCCCCGCCGCCCGCTCTCCCACTCGTACTTCGAGGGCGACTGCACCACGCCGTTCGAGGACGACCCGGAGACCACGGAGCACCTTCGGCGGACGGGGATGATCCAGGCGCCCGGGCCGTTCCCGTACCGGGAGACCGAGGTGCGGATGCTCTCCAGGATGCTGGGGCTGCCGGAGTGACCGTGGCCGGCCTGGAGGAGCTGCCCGAGGTCCAGCGCTGGTTCTCGGGGGCGGGCTACGCGTCCGCCCCCGAGGCCGAGCGGCGGCGCCTCGTCGACGAGCTGGATGCGTTCTGCGTCCACGCCGGCAGGCAACCCACGGAACTCATCCGCAGCTGCCTGCTGGCCACGAAGGACGGCAACACCAAGATCAGCATCAAGGGTCGCCGGGCGATGCAGGCGCTCATCGACGGGTACATCGCCGAGCGCGGCCTCACCGGGCACACCGCGGTCGCCGCCGGCAATCGGATCCGCGGCTTCCTCATCCACAACGGGGTCTTCATCCAGGGCCGCGCGGCGATCGGCTAGGCGCGGCGGGCCAAAGGAGGCGACATGGCAGCGAATGGCAGGCGGAGATACTGGGGCATCGTGGTTCCGCTCATGCCCGCGGAGATGATCGCGGCATCGGCGAAGCAGATGGAGGACGCTGGCATCCACGGCGTCTACGCCATCCAGGTCTACGGACCGCCCTGGATCCCGCTGGCCGCGGCGGCCACCTCGACCGGCCGCGTCCAGCTGCTCACCGGGATCGCCCAGGCCTTCGCGCGCAGCCCCTTCGAGACCGCCATGGCGGCCATCGACCTCGACCGCATCAGCAACGGCCGCTTCATCCTCGGGCTCGGCTCGACGGTGCGCTCCTGGAGCGAGGGGGTGTTCGGCATGCCGGGCTACGGCAGGCCGGTCGAGCACCTGCGGGAGACCGTGGAGGTGATCCGCCACATCGTCGCCAACGCCCACACCGGCGCCCTCGGCGAGTACCACGGCAAGTACCACCACTTCGACTGGAGCGAGTTCTACGGGTCGGTGCCGCCGCTCCGCACCGAGATCCCGATCTGGCTGGCGCCGGTGCGCGGCCCGATGATCGAGCTCGCCGGCGAGATCGCCGACGGCTACTGCAGCCACCCCATCTGGTCCCAGCGGTGGGCCACCACCGTCGCCCAGGACCACCTGAGGAAGGGCCTGCAGCGCGCCGGGCGGCAGCGGGCCGACTTCCACCAGTGCATCTGGCAGTGGTGCACCCCCAACCGCGACCCCAGGGAGTCGATCGAGGACGCCCGCGCCTGCGTCGCGTTCTACGCCGGCGTGCAGCAGTACCAGAGCTACTACGCGGCGCACGGGTTCGAGAAGGAGGCGCTGCAGCTCCAGGAGGGCACTCGGCGCGGCGACTACATGAGCGTCGCCCACCTCGTCCCCGACGAGATGGCGAGCACCTTCGTGGTCACGGGCACCCCCGACGAGGTGCGCCGGAAGGTCGAGCCGCTCTGGGAGGTCGCCGATTCGATGGCGCTGATCCCGCCCGCGCTCAGCCTCCCGCCGGAGAAGTCGATGGCCTACTTCGAGACCCTCGCCGAGGTCTTCTATGCCGAGGGCGCGCCGGCCCCCGCGTGAGCCGGTGGCACAGCCCGCCGGGCGCGCGCCAGAATCGCGTTCCCCACAGTTCGAGGAGGCAGGTCAGGCCATGGAATTCCGGCAGGTCGTCGGTCTGCGACTCGCCATGCCCGCGCCCGTCGTGCGCTGACTCGGGCGTCGTCATGCTGCGGGCGCGGGGACTGGTCATCCGGTACGGCCCCCGCACCGCTGTCGCGGGCGTCGACCTCGAGCTGGGAGATCACGAGATCCTCGGCCTGCTCGGGCCCAACGGCGCCGGCAAGTCGACGCTGCTGCGCCGCCTCGCCGGCCTGCTCCACGCCCAGGCGGGCAGTGTCGAGCTGGATGGCGCCGACCCGGTCCACGACCCCGCGGCACGGGCGCGCATCGGCTATCTCCCCGAGGACCCGCCGCTCTACGCCGAGGACACCGCCCTGCAGTACGTCGCCTACCTGGCGTCGCTGTCGGGGCTGCCACGGAAGCGGCGCACCGTCGCGGCGCGGGCGGCGCTGGACCGCGTCGGCGCAGGGACGCTGGAACAGCGGCTCTGCGGGCGGCTCTCGAAGGGCCAGCGCCAGCGGGTGGCGATGGCCGCCGCGATCGTCCACGACCCCTGCGTGCTGCTCCTCGACGAGCCCTCCGAGGGCCTCGACCCCCGCCAGATGGCGGGCCTGCGCACCCTCCTCGGCGAGCTGAGGACCACCACCTCGATCGTCGTCTCCACCCACCTGCTCGCCGAGGCACAGAGCGTCTGCGACCGGGTGGTGGTGCTCGACCAGGGACGGGTCGCCCTGGAGCGGCGGCTGGGGGCGAACGGCACCGGTCACCGGGTCAGGGTGGTGGCCCACGGCGTGAAGCCGGGCCAGCTCAACGACGCGCTGCTCGCCGTGCCGGGGGTGCGCGGGGTGGAGCGGGGGGTGTGCGCGGTGGACGGCCCGGCGGTGTCGGAGGCGATCGCCACCATGGTCTGCGCCCGCGGCTGGCGGCTGCGGGTGCTCGCCCCGGTGCCCGACGACCTCGAGGCCGCCTTCCTCGCCGCGGTCACCCAGGCGCCCCGGTCGCGGGCGAGGGAGCGGACGTGAGCGGGTGGCTCCGGGTCGCCCGCCGCGAGCTCCGCGCCGGCCTGGTCACGCCGGCGACGTACGCCGTCGCGGTGGCCTTCCTGGCGCTCACCGGGATCACCCTCTTCCTCGTCACCGACGGCTCCCGCGAGGCCAGCCTGCGCTTCTGGTTCCCCAACCTGGGTTTCGTGCTGCTGGTCACCGTGCCCATCGTCACCAGCCGGCTGGTGGCCGACGAGTGGCGCAGCCGCCACCTCGACGTGCTCCTCAGCCGGCCGGTGTCGGCCGGCGGCGTGGTCGTGGGCAAGTGGCTGGCGGCCACCGTGCTGGTGCTGGGCCTGCTCGTCCCGACCCTCGCCTATGTGGGCTTCCTCGCCGCCTGGGGGCGGCCGGACTGGCCGCCGATCGTGGCCTCCTACCTGGGCGCGGCGCTCACCGCCGGGTTCTTCTGCGCTGTTGGCACCATGAGCAGCGCACTCACACCGACGGCGGTGGTGGCCGGGCTGGGCAGCTTCACCGTGCTGGTGGCCCTGCAGCTCGCCGGCGGCGTCGATGCCCTGCGACCGCTCTCCTTCCAGCCCCACCTCGAGAGCTTCGCGCGCGGCGCGCCGGAGCTCGGCGACCTCGTCTACCTGGTCTCCGGCACGGTCATCGCCCTGGTGGTCGCGGGGAGCGGGCAGCGGCTGCGCCGCCGGCTGCTGGAGCGGGGGAGGGCGCTGCTCGTCCCGGCGCTGGCGCTGGCCGCGGCGGTTGCAGTCAATCTCGTCCCGATCCCGGCGCAGGCCCGCTGGGACCTCACCGCCAGCGGCCGCTACACCCTCTCCCGGGCCTCCGGGGAGGTGCTCCAGCGTCTCACCATGCCGGCGAGGGTGAGCGCCTTCGAGCCCAACGGCTCCAGCGACGCCGGCGACGCGCGGATCCTGCTCGACCAGTTCGCCCGGGCCACGCCGCGGCTCAGCTACCGGGTGCTCGACCTCTCCCGCAGCCGGGGCGAGGCGCTGCGCCTGGGGATTCGCGACGACGGCCAGGTGGCGGTGGAGGTGGGCGGCCGCCGGGAGGTGATCTCCCCGCTCACCGAGCTGACCCTGACCAGCGCGCTGCAGCGGCTCGCCCGCGGCCGTCCCCAGCAGGTCTGCGCCCTCGCCGGTCACGGCGAGCGCGAGCTCGACGACACTGCTCCCGGCGGCTACGACGCGGCGCGCACCCTGCTCGAGAACAACGCCGTCGACACCGCCCGCCTCGACCTCACCGTCGCCGACCGGGTGCCGCCGCAGTGCACCGTGCTGGCGATGATCGATCCCCACGCCGCGCCGCTGCCCCGCGAGGTGCAGCTCATCGGTGACTGGATGGCGCACAGCGGCCGGATGCTGATCGCCCGCGAGCCCAACGGACCCGACCTCGACCCGCTCACCGCCCGCTGGGGGCTGCGGCTGCTCCCCGGCCTCCTCTTCGACCCCGCGCGCGGGCTTGCCGGGGACCCGACCTCGGTGCTGGTGAACAGCTTTCCCACCGAGTCGCCGGTGGCCAGGGACGTCACCGGCGGGCTCTTCGTCACCGCCGGCGCGGTGACCACCGCGGCCAGCGAGGACACCGGCCTGTCCGTCGCCAGGGTGGCGCAGTCGACCGACGCCTCCTACCTGCACGTCGACCCCGGGAGCACCGCGTACCAGCCGGACCGCGATCGCCGCGGACCGGTGGTGATCGCCGGGGCCGCCGACCGCTCCACGGTCCAGCCCACCGGCGAGAGCCGGGTGCCCAGCGGAGGGCCGAGCATCGCCCGCACCCGGCTGCTGGTGGTGGCCGACGCCGAGTGGGCGAGCAACGAGTTCCTCGGCGAGCTCGACAACCGCCGGCTCCTCACCAACGGCATCAACTGGCTCGCCGGCGAGGAGGACATCGTCGCCGTGGGCGGCGAGAACCCCGACCTGCGCCGGCTCGCCCTCACCCCCGCGCGCCGCACCCTGATGGGCGCGGTGGCGATCGGCGGCCTCCCCGGCCTCGCCCTGCTCTCCGGCGGCCTGGTGTGGCTGCGCCGGAGGGGCCGCTGACCGTCTAGGGGATCCCGTACACGTGCGCGTCGGCCTGGTCGGCGTCCTCCGGCGTCGCCGCCTCGCCGATCGGGTCGGGAACCCGGCGGAGACCGTCCGGCTCGCGCGGGTGAGCGAGGTAGAGCCAGCCCTCGGCGTCACGGGCGACCATGTCGCCGGTGCGCAGCCAGCCGTCGCGCAGCCGGCGGGCCGCGGCGGCGGGATTGCGCCAGTAGCGGAGCCGCGCCCGGCCGCCCACCGGGCGGAGCACCAGCTCGCCCACCTGCCCGGCGGCCACCGGGCGGCCGTCGCCGTCGACCACGTCCATCTCCAGCAGCCCGTCGGGGGGCTTGCCGAAGGACCCCACCGGGCCGACGCCCACCGGGTTGCAGGCGAAGCCGCCCTCCATGCTGCCGTACCACTCCAGCACCCTCACCCCGAAGCGCTCCTCGAAGGGACGCCAGATCTCCCGGGGCATCCCCGCACTCACCACCAGGCGCACCGAGTGAGCCCGGTCGCGGGGCGAGCTCGGCTCGCTGTACACCGCGGTGGCCAGCTCGCCGACGTTCGACCAGGTGGTGACGCCGTGGGCGATGCAGACGTCCCACAGCCGCGCCGCGCTGACCCGGTGGGAGAGCACGGTGTGGCCGACCATCCCCCAGATCGCCGGCAGCACGGTGGTGATCAGGGCGTTGCCGTGGGTCAGCGAGAGCCCGGTGTACGGCACGTCGCCGGCGCGGTAGCCGAGCAGCTCGGGGAGCTGGCGGTAGAAGATCATGCGCTCGTGGGCGATCTCGACGGCGTCGGGCTCGGTGCCGCGGCCGAAGGCCAGCAGCCAGGGCTCGGCGAGGTCGGCGACCTGCTCGTCGATGGCGGGCGCCTCGGGGCCCTCGATCGCCTCGTCGACCAGCGGCCACCGCCGGCCAGGATCGAGAGCCAGGGCGCGTCCCTCGGGGGTGGAGACCACCCAGGTGCGGAGACCGCCGGCCCGGATCACGGTGGCCACCTGCTCGTCCGCGACCACGGTGTCGGCGGCGATCAGCGCGGCGCACCCGGCGAGGCGCAGGCAGTGGGCGAGGCGGTCGCCACGGGTGTCCGGGTCGATGGGGACGGTTGGCAGCGCCAGGCGGGCGTTGGCGACCAGCGCGTAGACGAACTCGGGGTGATTGCCGGTCATCACCGCCACCCGATCGCCACGGCGCAGCCCGGCCCGGTGGAGCAGCCCGGCGAGCTGGTCGCCGCGCACCGCGAGCTGCCCGGCGGTCACCCTCGCGACCGCCGGCCCGCCGTCCTCGACGACGAGCAGGAGGCGGCCGGGATCGCGCTCCGCCTCGGCCCGCACCACCCGGCTGAGGACGGCGGCATCCTGGTCGGTGACGGCGACGCTCACGAGACCCCCCTCTGCTCAGGCCGGGACGGCGACACGCCCGGCGCGAGCGGCGAGCCGCTCGACATAGATCCGGCCGGCGCGCTCGATGGAGCGGCTGAAGCGCAGCGCGTTGAAGACCTGGGCCCCGGCCAGTCCCGGCAGGATGTAGCGCCAGGTGAACTCGAGGCTGGTCGAGCCCGGGCGCTCGGTGAGCCGGTAGAGGTGCCAGGAGGTGCCGCACTCGCGGGTGGGCCAGGTCCAGACCTGGGAGGTCTCGAACCAGAGGCCGCCGCGCTCGCGGCCGCGGTCCTTCAGATATTCGTCGACGGTGACCGTGGCGGGGGCGGCGCCGGGCGCCCGGATGCCCACCTCGAAGCTGAGCCCGCCGCCGGCGCCGCGCACACCGCGCGCGCCGGGGAAGCAGAGACGGGCCTCCCCCGACCGGCACCAGCGCACCGCCTCGTCCAGCGGCAGGGAGATGGTCGCGCCAGCCCTGATGGTGGTCAGCATCGCCGCCCTCTCCGCGTCCGCCGCCTCAGCGGCGCACCTCCGCGCGCGCCGGGGTGGCGACGCCACGCACCTCGGTGCTCGGGTCGGGCAGCAGTGCCGCCTCCAGCAGCCGGCTGAGGTGGTCGATCCGCTCCCTGAGCTGGTCGCTGGTCGCCTCGACCTCGGCGAGACGGTTGAGGATGGCCCGGTCGTCCTGCGAGCGGATCAGCACCATCCCCAGGCCGGTGAGCAGCAGCGCGCCGACGCCGCCGATGAGGATGTACGGCATCTGGATGGCGACGTAGATCTCGTCCCGGATGCTCACGTACCCGACGATGAGCACCACCAGTGCGGCCACCACCAGGGCTCCGCCGAGGAGCTGCCGGCTGTGCTCCCGTGCGAGTCGCTGCATGTCTCTGTTCATCACTCCTTTCCCTCCGTGCGCGATCGCGCTCACCGGCGCAGCGCCGGTTGCATGGGCGTGCTCGTCGTTCCGAGGTAGGCGCCGTGGAGGACGTCGACCTCGGATCTCAGCTGCTCCGCCGAGCCCCGGAACACCACCTCGCCCTTGCGCAGCAGGTAGGCGGAGCCGGCGATGGAGAGCGCGGCGGTGGCCGCCTGCTCGACCAGCAGGCAGGCGGTGCCGCGCTCGTGGTGCAGCCGTCTGATGGTGTCGAGCAGGGTGAGCACCATCTTTGGCGCCAGCCCCAGGGAGAGCTCGTCGATGAGCATCACCCGGGGCTCGGAGAGCAGGGCGCGGCCGATCACCAGCATCTGCTGCTCACCGCCGGAGAGGCTGCGCGCGGCCTGGCGGCGGCGCTCGGCGAGGCGGGGGAAGACCTCGTAGACGGGGGCGAAGCGCCGCGCGGCGTCGCGCCAGGTGCCGCCCCGGGAGTAGGCCCCCATGAACAGGTTCTCCTCCACGGTCATGGTGGGGAAGATGCGGCGGCCCTGGGGGACGAGGGCGACGCCGCGACGCACCACCTCCTCGGCGACGGGGGCGAGCGGCTCGCCGTCGAGGAGCACCTCGCCCTCGCGTGGCAGCAGGCCGGCGATGGCGTTGAGGGTGGTGGTCTTGCCGGCGCCGTTGGGTCCGATCAGGGCCACGATCTCGCCGTCCCCGACCTGCAGGTCGATGCCGTTCAGCACCCGCACCGGGCCGTAGGCGACGGAGAGGTTGCGGACCTCGAGCATCACGCGCTCCTCCCCAGGTAGGCCTCGATCACCGCCTCGTTGGCCTGCACCTCCGACGGCGTTCCCTGGGCGAGGACGGTGCCGAAGTCGAGGACGGTGATGGTGTCGCACAGCCCCATCACGAAGCCCATGTCGTGCTCGATGAGCAGGATGGCGAGGCCGAGGTCGGCGAGGCGGCGGAGCAGCCCCACCAGGTCGCCGGCGCGCTCGGTGTCGAGGCCGGAGGCGGGCTCGTCGAGCATCAGCAGCCGGGGTGCGGCGCAGAGCGCGCGGGCGAACTCGACGACCCGCAGGTCACCGAAGGAGAGCGCGCCCGCGGGCATGGCCAGGTCGCCCCGGAAGCCGACGATGCGGGCGATCCGCTCCGCCCGCTCGGCGACGGACAGCCGGGTCAGGCCCGGCTCGAACTCGTACGGCCGTGCGGTGGACGTGGCCACGGCGCAGCCGAGCCGCAGGTTGTCGAGCACCGAGAGGCTGGTGAAGAGCCGGGGTGTCTGGAAGGTCCGCCCCAGCCCCAGGCGGCCGCGGGCGACGGCGGAGCCGCGGAGGACGCGGCCCTCGTAGGTGATCTCGCCGCTGTCGGGCCGGTACAGCCCGGAGACGCAGTTGAAGAACGTGGTCTTGCCCGCGCCGTTGGGGCCGATCACCCCGGTCACCTCTCCGGTGCGCGCCGCCAGCGTGACCTGGTCGAGCGCCTGCAGGCCGCCGAAGCGGATCGACAGACCGCTGACGCCGAGGATGTCCTCGCCCTGGACGCGCCGGCCGGCGAGCCAGGGGCTGTCCGGCCCCATCCGCGAGGCGAGGCGATCGCGCGCCGGCTGGAAGCGCGCCAGCTTGGCGGGGTCGATGCGCAGCCCGTCCCCGGACGCGGTGCGCTCCGCGTAGCGCAGGCGCGCGGCCTCGAGCCGGGCCAGCCTGGCGGGGTCGGCGATCGGGGTGGCGGGACGGAAGCCGTTGCCGTTCACACCCGGCGCCCCTCGATCCGCCGCCAGAGCCGGCGGCCGACCTCGTGGAGCCCGCCCCGCGCGGTCAGCACGATGAGCAGCGCGAGGAAGCCGGCGAAGAACTGGTCATAGCCGACGAACCTGCCCTCGGAGAGCGAGTCGAAGTACTTCGGCAGCGTCCCGAAGACGATCCCGGCGGCGATCGCCCCGACGATCGACCCGAAGCCGCCCACCACCGCGTAGGCGAAGTAGAGGACGGCGAGGATGGGACTGAAGTAGTTCGCCGGGACCACCTGCTGCAGGATCCCGTAGAAGATGCCGGCGATGGTGGCGATCGCCCCCGCCATGCACACGGTGAAGAGCTTGTACCGGGCGGGGGAGTGGCCGAGCACCGCGAACGCCATCTCCGAGTCGCGCAGCGCTGCGATCCGGGTGCCGATCCACGAGCGGCGGACCAGGGCGCAGACCACCGCGATGGCGAGCAGCGAGCCCATGAGCAGGTAGTAGAGGCGGTAGTCGTCGGAGGCGTAGGACGGCCGTGGGATCACCTGGTCGAAGCCGCCCTGACCGCCCAGGTAGGTCTGGAAGACGGTCTTCTGCGCGAGATACGCGAAGGCCAGGGTGGCGATGGCGAAGTAGACCCCCCGCAGCCGGAGCGCGAACATCCCGATCACCAGCGAGACCGGGATCGAGGCCACCGCCATGATCGGGAGGACCAGGGCGAAGGGGACGCCGTGCTGCTCGAGGAAGTAGAGGCCCACCACGCCGAGGCCCATCTGCGCCAGGGTGGCCAGGGTGATCTCGCCGATCCAGGCCAGAACCGAGATGGAGAGCGTGGCCATGGCGACCACCAGGCCGAAGTCGAGGGCGTAGGCGGGACCGGCCCACTTCAGCGCGTAGGGGAGGGTGAGCAGCAGTGGGACGAGGATGCCGAGCCCCACCAGCCGGACGGCCAGCACCCGGGCTCCCGGCCGGCCGGGGAGCGGGAGCATCGCCGAGGTGGCCGCCCCCTCCGCCGGGGTGGCCTCGACAGTGGCGGAGCGGACCTCGGTGACCATGCTCATGCGCGAACCACCGCGCGGTCGTCGAGCGAGCCGCGCTGCCGCGCATAGCGGGCCGCCAGCACCAGCACCAGAAGGATGAAGGGCCAGGCGTCGGCGAGGCCCTTGGCGCCGGGGAAGTACACCTGGCTGATCGCCTCGAGCAGCGCCAGTCCCATCGCTCCCGCCACCGTCAGCGGCAGCGAGACCAGGCCGCCGATGAAGGTGACCGTGAGCGCCTTGAGGGTGAGCCCGGTGAGCGACTGGTTGTCGAGGAAGAGGATGGGGGCGAGCAGCATGGTGGTGAGCCCCGACAGGCCGAAGGCCAGCCCCCAGACCACCGGGGAGATCAGCCGCGAGCGCACCCCCATCAGCCGCGCGGCGGTGCCGTCGTCGGTGATGGCGCGCATCGCCATCCCCAGCCGGGTGCGGCGCAGCAGGTAGGCGAGGCCGGCGAAGACCGCGACGGTGGCCACCAGCAGCACGACCTGGTCATAGGTCACCGAGTAGTTCGCCAGCGGGATCCGCACCGTCCTGTCCAGAAGTGGAGAGGGGAAGAGCTGGCCCCAGGTGTTGCCCCACCAGGGGACGATGAACACGAACCCCTCGGCGAGGATGAACAGTGCGAGGGTGGAGATGGTCTGCAGGTCCGGCCGCCCGGCGAGGCGGCGGATGACGATGCGCTCGAACCCCAGGCCGAGCAGCACCGCCACCACGATGCCGGTGAGCACCCCCAGGTAGTAGGGCATGTGGCGCAGGGTGATCAGGTCCCAGGCCACGAAGCCGCAGAGCACGCCGATGCCGCCGTGGGCGACGTTGAGCACCCCGGTGGTGCGATAGACGAGCACCATCCCCAGAGCGATGAGCGAGTAGAAGGAACCCGCGATCACCGCGATGATCAGGGTCTGGAGCAGTTCCTCCACGGCGCTCTCCTTGGTCCGGCGGCTCGGGTCGACGGTAGCGTCGCCATCCGCCCCCGTCGTCGGTAGCGCATACCGATTCGGATACGTAGGGCAATCGGTAGCGCCTACGGACGACACTGCCTCGTGCGCGGCGCACGATGGGGCGCGGTACGCCGACCACAGGAGGAGACGGTGTGATCCGATCACGTCCACTACTGGCAGCGTCCGCGCTGGCCCTGCTGGCGGCCGCCTGCGGCGGGGGCAGCACGGCGCAGCGGGCGGCGCTCGAGCAGCAGCAGGCCCAGGCGCCGTCGGGAAACCAGTCCGCCCCCGGTGCGGCGCTCCCTGGCTCGGGCACGGCGGCACAGCCGGGCGCCGCGCCGCAGTCCGGAACCCAGTCCTCCAACGCGGCCGTTCC
>JAQBPH010000145.1:0-6515 GCA_028287625.1 Chloroflexota bacterium
GACGGAGCAACAACTCATGCTCTCTATCACCCTGATGCGCGCCACTCAGCGCGTTCCTTCCTGATGGCCAGCAGCTTAACGGGACCTGAACATGGCTGTCAACGTTTGCGCAAAGATGTGATTCCTCACATTGTCCGAAGGCCAGGGTGAGCGTCGACCATGCCGAACTGGCCGTGGTCGCCGGCCGTTCGATCTATACATAGACCGACGATCGGTTTATTATTAGCCGCATGCCGAGAACGGTCGACGTGGCGGCTCACCGGGTGCGCCGGGAGGCGTTCCTCGACGTCGCCCAGCGCCTCATCCAGACCAAGGGCTACGAGCAGATGAGCATCCAGGACCTGCTGGACGCGCTCGACACCTCCCGGGGAGCCTTCTACCACTACTTCGACTCCAAGCAGGCGCTCCTCGAAGCCGTGGTCGACCGCTTCGCCGACGGCGCGATGGTGGCCGTGGCCCCCGTCCTGGCCGACCCGGGCCTGCCCGCGCTGCGGAAGCTGGAGAGGGTCTTCGGCGTCATCGCCCGGTGGAAGGCCCAGCAGAGGGAGCTGACGCTGGCGATCGTGGAGGTGTGGAACTCGGACGGCAACGCGATCGTCCGGGAGAAGCTCCGCCGCATGGCCGGGACCCGCCTGCAGCCACTCCTGTCCGGGGTCATCATGCAGGGTGTCCACGAGGGCGTGATCACCGCGGCCTCTCCCGGCGAGACGGCGACGATCCTCGTGTGCCTCCTCCAGGGCTACCAGCAGGTGGCCGTCGAGCACCTCATCGGCCGCCGGGCCGGCACCGTCACCTTCGAGGTCGTGCAGCGAACCCACGCCGCCTTCACCGAGGCGTTCGAACGGATCCTGGGGGTTCCCACCGGATCGGTGACCCTCACGGACGAGGCGACCCTGCGGTTCTGGTTCGACTGAGGAGAGACACACCGATGGCAGCGATCATCGAGGCGGAAGGGCTCACCAAGAGCTACGGCGGGAGGCGCGGCATCGACGGCGTCTCACTCCGGGTGGAGGAGGGCGAGGTCTTCGGCTTCCTGGGCCCGAACGGCGCGGGCAAGACGACCACCATCCGCGTGCTCATGGCCCTGCTGCGCGCCGACGCCGGCACCGCGCGGATCGCGGGGCTCGACTGCTGGGAGCAGTCGCTCGAGGTCAAACGCCTGACCGGCTACGCGCCGGGCGAATCCGCTCTCGACCCCGACCTGACCGGCGGGCAGATCCTCGAGTACTTCGCCCACCTGCGCGGCGGTGTCGACCAGGCGCATCTCCGGAGGCTGATCGAGCGGCTCGACCTCGACACCGGCAGGAGGTTCCGCCAGTACTCCACCGGCAACAAGCGCAAGGTGGTGCTCGTCCAGGCGTTCATGCACCGCCCGCGCCTGCTCATCCTCGACGAGCCGACCAACGGGCTCGACCCGCTGATCCAGCAGGAGTTCTCCCGGATGGTGCACGAGGCGCGCGAGGGGGGCAGCACCGTCTTCCTCTCCTCCCACGTCCTCGGCGAGGTCGAGCACCTCTGCACCCGGGTGGGCATCATCCGCGACGGCCGCCTGGTGCGGGTCGGTGGCATGGCGGAGATCAAGGACATCAAGCGGTACGAGATCACCATCACGTTCGGCTCCGCCGTTCCCGCCGCGGCGTTCGCGACCCTGGACGGCGTGGTCGGGATCGAGGAGGTGGCCGGCGGCCGTGCGCTGAGGATCGCGATGCAGGGCGCGCCCGACGCGGTGATCAAGGCGGCGGCCCACCACCCGGTCGTCTCGCTGAGCAGTCACGAGCCGAGCCTGGAGGACGTCTTCCTGCGCTACTACGAGGGCGACGGCCCGCGTGCCGGGGAGGGCCGGGATGTGGCGTAGGAACGTCTTTCTGAAGACCCTCCACGACCACCGCGTCGCCATCCTGGGCTGGGGCATCGGGATGGGCCTGGTGGTGGTCTCCCCGATGGCGAGCGTGAGCACGCTGCTCACGACCCCGCAGGCGCGCGAGCAGCTGATCGGCCTGGCCAACACGTTCGCCTGGAATGCCGACGTGGTCGCGGTCGACACCGTCGGCGGCTACGCGACCTTCAAGATCGGCGTCTTCATCCTCCTCATCGCGATCTGGCCCATCCTCGCCGCCAGCCGCATGCTGCGAGGTGAGGAGGAGCGCGGCTCGCTCGACATGCTGCTCTCGCTTCCGCAGCCACGGACGCGGGTGGCGCTCGAGAAGCTGGCCGCGATGTGGACGGCGCTGCTGGGCATGGGCCTGCTGATCGCGCTGCTGGCGTTCGCGGGCGGCCGGAGGTTCGGCGGCGACTTCGGCCTCGGCGACGCGCTCCTCCTCGGGCTGAACCTCGCCCTGGTCTGCGCCGTGCTCGGCGGCCTGGCCCTGCTGATCTCGCAGTTCACCCGGGAGCGGAGCACCGCGGCGGGCGTGACGTCGGGCGTGCTGCTGGTCGCCATCGTCCTGGACATGGTCCATCGCGTCATCCCCGGCACGGGGTGGATCTCGCGCATCTCCCCCGTCTACTACTACAACCTGAGCAAGCCCCTGGTCCCCGGCCACGGCGCCAACGCCGGCGCGATGCTCCTCCTGCTCGGCCTCGCCCTGGTCTCGAGCGCGGCGGCGGTGCGGCTCTTCGCCCGCCGCGACGTGGGCGGGACGGTGGCGCTGCCGCGCTGGCTGCGGCTGCCGGAGCGCGGTCGCGCCGCCACCCGGGCGCTGCCGGTCGGAGACTGGTCGCTGCGCTCGGTCTACGCGCGCAGCCTGGGCATGATCGCGATGCCGGCCGCCTGGTGGACCCTGGGCATCGCCGGCTTCGCCGCCTGGATGGTGGTGGCCGTCCAGCAGATGGAGACGAGGCTGAGCAGCCTCCTTGCCGGGTCGACCATGCAGACGCTGATCAGGGACCTGGGCGGCGGCGGCTCCAGCCTCGACGCCGGCTTTCTCAGCGCACTGTTCGGCCTGCTGCCGCTGTTCCTGATGGCCTTCGCGGTCACCCAGGTCACCCGCTGGTCCGCGGACGAGCAGAACGGCCGCCTCGAGCTGGTCCTGGCAGCGCCGCAGTCACGGCTGCGGGTGCTCCTGGGTCGCTTCGCCGCTCTCGCCTCGGCCACCGTGGTCATCGGCGTGACCACCCTGGCCGCCTCAGCCGGGGCCGCCGCGGCCACCGGCCTGACGCTCGACCCGGGCCACCTGGCGGCGGCGACCCTGGGGATGATCCCGCTGGGCCTGCTGATCGCCGCCATCGGGTACCTGTCGTCGGGCTGGCTGCGCACGGCGGCCGACACCGGGCTGCTCAGCGTCGTGCTGCTGATCTGGTTCTTCATCAGCTTCATCGGCCCGGAGCTCAGGCTGCCTGGTGCGACGCTCCGGCTCTCGGCGTTCTACTACTACGGCACCCCGCTGCTGCACGGCCTGCGGCTGGCCTCGGTCGTCGGCGTCCTCGCCGTCAGCGCGCTGGCACTGGGCCTGGGCGCGTTCCGGTTCACGCGCAAGGATATCGGCGCATAGCACCGCGGCGCCCGCCGCCAACCACCAACTCGCGTGATGTGCCCTTCCGACGACTCGATCAGGCTCGACGCAGACAGACACCCGACGACGGAGGGAATCACCATGGGTCACCTGATCGCCTGGCTTCTCGTCGGCCTCATCGCCGGCGCACTCGCGGGGCGGGTCGTCGAGGGCGGAGGCTTCGGCTTCCTCGCCGACATCGTCGTGGGACTGGTGGGGGCCTTCATCGGCGGGCTGATCCTCCACGCGATCACCCGCAGCGACGTGGCCGGAAGCTTCATCGGCGAGTGCATCGTCGCCTTCCTCGGCGCCTGCATCCTGCTCGGCCTGCTTCGGGCGGTGGGACGCGGCGCCGGCGGCGGACGGGGCGCGACCGCAGGCTTCGGGCGCTGACCGAAGCCCGGCGTCGGGAACTGGTCGATCGCGTGATGTGCCCATGCCGATCCGGGGTCAGACTTCATCCTGATTCAGGCTGGAACTGCGGACTCACCAGAGGAACAGCGCGATGGTTCTCCAGGTTGATCCGACCATGAGGGTCTATCGGGGTGACAGGGTCGCCCTCGGGGAGCGACGGGAGTAGGACGTCCTCACCGAGGGCACCACGCAGCGCGCGACGGTGGCACGCCTTCGAAGAGCCTCCAGCCGGTCACGCCGACGAGGTCAGCGGGCGGCGTGCCACCGCCCTCTCTCGACAGGGCCTGCAGCTCGGACAGTGGGGGCGATGCCCGGCTCGCCCGGTGCGGCGGATGATGGAGTGGGTGCTGTGTCGACGACGGTCACCTTTCCCCGCTGCCCCTTCACCTGCCCGGGCCGGGATGTCTCCCAGTGTGAGATCGCCGAGCTCGAGCAGCTCTCGACCGACGGCCTGGGGACGGTGGGTCAGGGCGTGGGATCCTGGCGGTCATGCCGGCACCTCGCCTCCCAGTCCTCCACGCGGGGCTTCATCCCCGTCTGCATCCATCCCTCCGGACCGCCGCCGACCACCTCTCGTCGCTCAGCCGAGTGCGTCCGTGATGGGGGTGTCCGCCGGCACGGCGGCGACGAGCTTCCTGTTCGCGAACTCCTTGATGCCCGGATGGGACAGCTCGCGACCGTAGCCGGAGCGCTTGATGCCACCGAAGGGCAGCCCGGGTCGCGACGACGTCGGATGGTTGATCCAGACCATCCCGCAGTCGAGGCGATGGCCTCGTCCTCGCCGGCCACGCGGTAGACGACGGCGACCGGGCCGAACAGCTCCTCGCTGTAGGCACGCATCAGGTCCGGCCATCGGACGCCCCACCGGCCTCGACGAGCGCTGCAAGGTTCGCGAGTGACATCCTCGTGCCGTTCTCGTTGTCGGCGGCCGGCACGCCACCGGGTATCCCCTCGTGCACGACGAGAACGTCGGTGCCGCCGTCTGCATCCGCAAGCGTCGTCGTCATCGTCATCTCGCCGCACAGGTCGGGATCGGCTGTCTCGAACTCGAGCACTTCGACCACCCGCTCGTTCGGCACAAGCTTCACGAAGTGGCCGTGGTACGTGTCGGTATGCGCCGTCGTCTTACCGGTCCCGTTCGGCGCATCGTACGTGAGCGAGATGCGGAACCAGCCACCCTCGCGGGCGTCGAACTCATGCACGTGGCTGGTCATGCCGGCCGGCACCCTCCACGTGGCGATCGCCCGCGCATCGAGAAGCGCGCGATACACCACCGCACGCGGCGCGTTGATGTGATGAGTGACACCGGTCGAACCCATGCCCTCATGGTAACGGCAGAGGAACTGCTCGTCGTCGGACCGCCCCTGCGCGACACCGTGCGCGCCGCGACTCACACCATGCGGACGGCTCACCTGGATCGCTGCCCTGCCAGCGCCGCCGGCGTCGATGCCGCCAGGTGCTCCGTGACCACTCCGTCGCTGCGTGGCCCGCCTGGCGGCCGGCGAGTGCGAGATGCGCCGGATCGCGGCAGACATCGCCCGCCTGCTCGGGCTCGATGGCACCCGTCTCGATCAGCATCGAGGAGGCGGCGCAGGCCTTCGGTCCGAGGTCCGCGGTCTCGATGGCGAGCACCAGCCGCGTGGGCTCGGCGAGGGCGCGCACGGAGCTGGGATGGTCGGCGCAGGGTCCCTCGCTCGTCGACGACCTCACCCAGGGCTCGTACCGGCGGGTGTGGGCCTTCAAAGAGCCGGCCATGGTCCGAGATCGCGACGAATCACTCGAACCGGGTGACGACGGCTCACCCCTCCGGCCGCGAGCCTTTGGGATGAGTAGGTCGCTGGCCGAGTCGAGCCCACGGGGAACGCCCCGGCCAGCAGCTGTCCGAGGCGTCCCGTGGAGGTGCCAGTCATGACTGCTTGGAAGCGGTGGCAGGACTTCGCCACCATGGCATTCGGCGTTCTCCTCTTCATCTCGCCGTTCGTGTTCGGTGAGACCTCGCACGAGGTTGCCGCGCGGAGCGCGTACGTGTTCGGCGTCCTGCTCGTCCTGGCCGGGGCCCTCGCTGCGGCGACGCGCGACGGCCGGCGCTCGCTCTTCCTCAATGCGCCGGGCTTCGTGAGCGTGGTCACGTTCGTCTCGCCCTGGGTCCTTCGGTTCAGCGGGGTGACCGGCATCGCCTGGACCGCCTGGGTGGTGGGAATCGCGACCGTGCTGGTCGCGGCCAGCCTGCCTGGCACGCGGCGCACCCGGGTGAGGACCGCCTGAGATACGGTGTCCAAGGGCGGGGCGGCCGCATGCGCGCCCCGTCCTTCCTCGGGGCAGCGTCATTGGAAGGAGCGATCGCGATGATCGATGTGACCAGGTCCCTCCGCTCGGATCACCGACATGGCCTCCGTGGTCGGGCCTCCGAGGCTCGACTGTCATGAGGGCGGTTGGAGTGACAGAGTTCGGCGGGCCGGAGGCGCTGCACATCGTCGACCTGCCCGACCCTGAGGCCGGGCCGGGGCAGCTGGCCATCGTGGTGCCCAGGGGTTCGCACGGCGCGTACTCCGAGCGCGTCGTTGTCCCCGCCGAGTCCGTCGCCCGAGTGCCGGCCGGTGCGACGGATGT
>JAQBPH010000182.1:0-7285 GCA_028287625.1 Chloroflexota bacterium
GCAACGGCGAGGCGGATGACATCGACCACCTCGGCAACCGCCGGGTGCGTGCCGTCGGCGAGCTGCTCCAGAACCAGTTCCGCATGGGCCTGATCCGCATGGAGCGGATCATCAAGGAGCGCATGACCATCTGCGACGCGGCCACGGTGACCGCGGCGAGCCTGATCAACGCGCGCCCGGTGGTGGCGGCGATCAAGGAGTTCTTCGGCTCCAGCCAGCTGTCGCAGTTCATGGACCAGACCAACCCGCTCGCCGAGCTGACCCACAAGCGGCGGCTCTCCGCGCTCGGCCCCGGTGGCCTGAGCCGCGAGCGCGCCGGCTTCGACGTCCGCGACGTCCACCACAGCCACTACGGCCGCATCTGCCCGATCGAGACCCCCGAGGGTCCGAACATCGGCCTGATCGGCTCGCTGGCGACCTACGCCCGGGTCAACGAGTTCGGCTTCATCGAGACGCCCTTCCGCAAGGTGTACCGCGAGGTCGACGTCGCCCGCGACGCCCACATCCTCATCAGCCGCACCGCCGCCAGGGACTACGCGCAGGCGGGCGTCTCCGCCGGCGACCTGCTCGACGAGGCCGCGGTGAGGCGGCTGCAGACCGCCGGCCTGGTCGAGGTGGTGATCCAGCCCTGGGTGAGCGACGACATCGTCTACCTGTCCGCCGACGAGGAGGACAAGTACACCGTCGCCCAGGCCAACGCGCCGGTGGACGAGGGCGGCCACTTCACCTCGCCGCACACCACCTGCCGCAGCCATCACCTCTACAAGGACCAGCCGATCACCGACGTCGACTACATGGACGTCTCCCCCAAGCAGACGGTGAGCGTGGCCACGGCGCTGATCCCCTTCCTCGAGCACGACGACGCCAACCGGGCGCTGATGGGCTCGAACATGCAGCGCCAGGCGGTGCCGCTGCTGGTCACCGAGTCGCCGATCGTGGGCACCGGCATGGAGGTGCACGCCGCCCGCAACAGCGGCGAGCTGGTGATCAACCGGGTCGCCGGCACGGTGGCCGCGGTCGGGTACCCGGAGCCGCCCGCCGACGACCGCACCACCATCCGGGTGCGCAGCGGCCAGGACTCGCCGTACGGCATCCTGGTCCGTCCCGACGACGGCTCCCCCGACACCTGGTACGGCATCCACAAGTTCGTGCGCAGCAACCAGGGCACGTGCCTGAGCCAGCGCACCATCGTCACCCCCGGCCAGCGGGTCGACGCCGGCGACGTGCTCGCCGACGGCCCCTCCACCGACGCCGGTGAGCTGGCCCTGGGCCGCAACGTGCTGGTGGCGTTCATGCCCTGGGAGGGCTACAACTTCGAGGACGCCATCCTCATCAGCGAGTCGGTGGTGCGCGAGGACAAGTACACCTCGATCCACATCGAGGAGTTCGAGATCGAGGCCCGGGACACCAAGCTGGGCCCCGAGGAGATCACCCGCGACATCCCCAACGTCTCCGAGGAGACGCTGAAGAACCTCGACGACCGCGGCATCATCTACGTCGGCGCAGAGGTGCACCCGGGCGACATCCTGGTCGGGAAGATCACCCCCAAGGGCGAGTCCGAGCTCAGCGCCGAGGAGCGCCTGCTCCGCGCCATCTTCGGAGAGAAGGCGCGCGAGGTGCGCGACTCCTCGCTGCGCGTGCCCCACGGCGAGCGCGGCATCGTCGTGGACGTCCGCGAGTTCAGCCGCGAGAGCGGCCACGAGCTGCCCCCGGGCGTCAACGAGCTGGTGCGTGTGTACGTCGCCCAGAAGCGGAAGATCAGCCAGGGCGACAAGATGGCCGGCCGCCACGGCAACAAGGGCGTCATCGCCCGCATCCTGCCGATCGAGGACATCCCCTACCTGCCCGACGGCACCCCGGTGGAGATCGTCCTCAACCCGCTGGGCGTGCCCAGCCGCATGAACCTCGGCCAGGTGCTCGAGACCCATCTCGGCTACGCCGCCGCCGCCCTCGGGCTGAAGGTGGCCTCGCCGGTCTTCGACGGGGCCTCCGAGGAGACCATCGAGAACGAGCTGGAGCGGGTGGGCCTGCCGCGCTCCGGCAAGCAGCGCCTGCGGGACGGCCGCACCGGCGAGTTCTTCGACCGCGACGTCACCGTCGGCTACATCTACATGCTCAAGCTGGCTCACCTCGTCGAGGACAAGATCCACGCGCGCAGCACCGGCCCCTACTCCCTGGTGACCCAGCAGCCGCTGGGCGGCAAGGCGCAGTTCGGCGGCCAGCGCTTCGGCGAGATGGAGGTCTGGGCGCTGGAGGCCTACGGCGCGAGCCACATCCTCCAGGAGATCCTCACCGTCAAGTCCGACGACATCGTGGGCCGGGTCAAGGCCTACGAGGCCATCGTCAAGGGTGAGAACACCCTGGAGGCCGGCATCCCCGAGTCGTTCCGGGTCCTCGTCAAGGAGCTCGAGGGCCTGGCGCTGGGGGTCGAGATCATGTCCGACGACGAGCAGCAGATCGTTCTCGGCGAGGAGGACATCCCCGACATCCCGCTCGACCTCGGCATCAACCTCGAGCGCGACGAGCGCGACGAGGTTGACGAGACGGTCCGCTGAGGGCGAGCGCGCTGACCAGGTATCCGACCACCACATCCACCCGCGAGACGCGGGACTACGCAGCTGCCCGGGAGGCCCGGGGGACGTCGGCGTCCCCCGAGGCACGTAGAGGTGCAATGACACTGTGCTGAAGCTCGAGAACTTCGACGCTCTCCGACTGAGTATCGCCAGCCCCGAGATGATCCTCTCGTGGTCGCATGGTGAGGTAACCAAGCCCGAGACGATCAACTACCGAACCCTGAAGCCGGAGCGCGACGGCCTGTTCTGCGAGAAGATCTTCGGTCCCACCAAGGACTGGGAGTGCCACTGCGGCAAGTACAAGCGCTACCGCTACAAGGGCATCATCTGCGACAAGTGCGGCGTGGAGGTGACCCGCAGCAAGGTGCGCCGCGAGCGCATGGGCCACATCAAGCTGGCCTCGCCGGTCTCGCACGTCTGGTACTTCAAGGGCATCCCCAGCCGCATGGGCCTCCTCCTGGACATGAGCCCGCGCAACCTGGAGAAGGTGCTCTACTACGCCAACTACATCGTCACCCACGTCGACGAGAAGGCGCGGCAGGACATGCTCGCCAAGCTCGACCCCGACAGCGACGAGCGGGTGACGGCGCTGCGCGAGCGCCATCAGACGTCGGTCGACGACTACCGCAGCGACGTCGAGACGCGCATCGGCGAGCGTGAGCAGTCGGCCGCCACCGAGCGCGACCGGCTGCAGGCCTCTCTCCAGGAGCGGCTCGCCGCCCTCGACGAGAGCGCCACCGACATCGAGGACCGGGTGCGCACCGGCAAGGGCAAGAAGGCGCCCGCCGACTTCTCGCTCAGCGACGGCGTGGTGTCCGAGGTGGCGGTGCCCCGGGGCACGGCCCTCGAGGAGGACGTGGCCGTCGACGTCGCCGCCCGCGCGGCGGCGCGCCGCGAGGAGCTCGAGGCGGAGATCGCCGCGCGCATCCAGGAGGAGGAGGACGCCGCCGGGGCGGAGGTCGCCCAGTGGCGCGCCGAGCTCGAGGGGCGCCGTGCCGAGGCCGAGTTCAGCGGCCGCGACGAGCTCGCCACCATGCGTGAGCAGATCGACAAGCAGCGTCAGGAGCTCGAGGCCCTCCAGGTCCGCGACATCCTCACCGACACCCAGTACCGCGAGTACATCGAGAAGTTCGGCAAGGTCTTCAAGGCGGGCATCGGCGCCTCCGCGATCCGCGAGCTGCTCAACCAGATGGACCTCGGCCAGGAGTCGATGCGCCTGCGCGAGGAGTCGAAGTCGACCAGCGGCCAGCGCCGCCAGAAGGCGATCAAGCGGCTGCGCGTGGTCGAGGCCTTCCGCAAGTCCGCCACCTCGCCCTCGTGGATGATCCTCGAGGTGCTGCCGGTGGTGCCCCCGGAGCTGCGCCCGATGGTGCAGCTCGACGGCGGGCGCTTCGCCACCAGCGACCTCAACGACCTCTACCGCCGCGTCATCAACCGCAACAACCGGCTGAAGCGGCTGCTCGAGCTCGGCGCCCCCGAGATCATCGTGCGCAACGAGAAGCGCATGCTCCAGGAGGCGGTCGACGCCCTCATCGACAACGGCCGCCGTGGCCGCGCCATCACCGGCACCGGCAACCGCAAGCTGAAGTCGCTCTCCGACATGCTCAAGGGCAAGCAGGGACGCTTCCGGCAGAACCTGCTCGGCAAGCGCGTCGACTACAGCGGCCGCTCGGTCATCGTGGTGGGTCCGGAGCTGCGGCTCCACGAGTGCGGGCTGCCCAAGAAGATGGCGCTCGAGCTCTTCAAGCCGTTCGTGATGCGCGAGCTGGTGGCCCAGAACTACACCCAGAACATCAAGAGCGCGAAGCGCATGGTGGAGCGGGTGCGGCCCGAGGTGTGGGACGTCCTCGACCAGGTCATCCACGAGCACCCGGTGCTGCTCAACCGCGCCCCCACCCTGCATCGACTCGGCATCCAGGCGTTCATGCCGGTGCTGGTCGAGGGCCAGGCGATCCAGATCCATCCGCTGGTCTGCACCGCCTTCAACGCCGACTTCGACGGCGACCAGATGGCCGTCCACGTCCCGCTGTTCAGCGGCGCCGTGGCCGAGGCCAAGAACCTGATGATGTCGTCGAACAACATCCTCAGCGCGTCGAACGGCTATCCGGTGGTGTCGCCGACCCAGGACGTGGTGCTCGGCTCCTACTACCTCACCCAGGAGCGCCTGCCGGCGCCCCCCGACGAGGACGGGCTGCGCCGCCTGCCCCACTTCTCCACCCCGGAGGAGGCGTCGCTCGCCTACGAGCACGGCGCCATCCAGCTCCACGACCAGATCCGGGTGCGCATCCCCCGCTACATGGTGGACCGCACCCCGGCGGGTGACCCGACCCCCGAGGGGAGCACGATGGTCACCACCACCGTGGGCAGGGTGATCTTCAACGAGGCGCTCCCGCTCGGCGAGGAGGGCACCGAGAACCCCTACCCGCCGCTCACCTTCTACAACGAGGTGCTGGACAGCAAGAAGCTGCGTCAGCTGGTCAAGGACTGCTACGACCTGCACGGCAGCGAGCGCACCGCCGGCATCGTCAACGAGATCAAGCGCCTCGGCTTCCACTACGCCACCAAGGCCGGGGTGACCATCTCCGCCATGGACATCAAGACCCCGCCCGCCAAGGCCGCGATCGTCGCCGGCGGCGAGCGTGAGGTCGAGGCCGTCGACCTGCAGTTCCGGCGCGGCCTGATCACCGACGACGAGCGGTACATCAAGACGGTCGAGGTGTGGACCCGGATCACCGACGAGGTGACCAGGGCGACCATGAGCTCGTTCGACAAGTTCCACTCGGTGCTGATGATGTCCCAGTCCGGGGCGCGCGGCTCGGTCCAGCAGATCCGCCAGCTGGCGGGCATGCGCGGGCTCATGGCCGACCCCACCGGGCGGATCATCGACCTGCCCATCAAGGCGAACTTCTCCGAGGGCCTCACCGTCCTCGAGTACTTCATCTCCACCCACGGCGCCCGCAAGGGTCTCGCCGACACCGCTCTGCGCACCGCCGACTCGGGCTACCTGACGCGGCGTCTCGTCGACGTCGCCCAGGACGTCATCGTCCGGATCGAGGACTGCGAGACCACCGCGGGGATCTGGGTGGACACCCAGGACGAGGCGCTCAAGGAGCGGGTCATCGACCGCTTCGCGGGGCGCATCGCGTCCCAGGACGTGGTCGTGGGCGACACCGTGCTGGTCGAGGCCGGTGCCGAGATCAGCGACCACGCCGGGCGCCAGATCTACGCGGAGCGCGGGCGTGTGCCCCGGGTCCGGGTGCGCAGCATCATGACCTGCAAGGCGCGCGAGGGCGTCTGCCGCTCCTGCTACGGCCGCAACCTGGCCACCGGCAGGCTGGTCGAGATCGGCGAGGCGGTGGGTGTCATCGCCGCGCAGTCGATCGGCGAGCCCGGCACCCAGCTCACCATGCGCACCTTCCACACCGGCGGCGTGGCCACCGGTGGGTCCGACATCACCCAGGGCCTGCCCCGCGTCGAGGAGCTCTTCGAGGCCCGCGTGCCCAAGGGCAAGGCGCTGATCAGCGAGGTCGACGGCGTCGTCGAGCTGGTCCGCACCGACGCCAAGACGCTCAAGGTGAAGGTCGTGGCCCGTGACGTCTTCGACACCACCTACCCGGTGGGCGATCGCATGGTCCCGGTCGTCGAGGACGGCAACCCGGTGCCCGAGGGCGCCGAGGTGGTGCGCGGCACCGACGCCGACGGCAACAGCGTCTCGCTGCGCGCTCGCTATGGGGGCGTGGCCCGGATCGGAAAGGCCGAGGTGCTGATCCGCACCATCGAGGAGGAGTCGCGCGAGTACCCCGTGCCCGCGTCGGCCCAGCTCCTGGTGCGCGACGGCGACGAGGTGCAGGCGGGCGACCGTCTCACCGAGGGCTCGATCAGCCCCCAGGAGCTGCTCCTGGTGCGCGGCCGCGACGACGTCCAGAACTACCTGGTGCGCGAGGTCCAGAACGTCTACCGCAGCCAGGGCGTGGACATCAACGACAAGCACATCGAGGTGATCGTCCGGCAGATGATGCGCAAGGTGCGCGTCGAGAACGCCGGCGACTCCGAGCTGCTGCCCGGCGAGATCATCTCCCAGTTCGAGTGGGAGGAGGCCAACGCCAAGGCGCTCAGCGAGGGTGGCGAGCCCGCCATCGCCGCGACGGTGCTGCTCGGCCTCATCAAGGCGGCGCTCAACACCGCCTCGTGGCTCTCGGCGGCCTCCTTCCAGGAGACCACCCGGGTGCTCACCGAGGCCGCCATCTCCGGCAAGGTCGACCGCCTGCGCGGCCTGAAGGAGAACGTCATCATCGGCAAGCTCATCCCCGCCGGCACCGGCCTCGACTACTACACCAAGCTGCGCGAGGAGGCCGTCCGCCTCTACGAGTACGACGACCTCGCGGAGATGGAGGCGGAGCTGGACGGCGACATCGACGGCGAGTACCGCGGCCTGGCGTCCTCCGACGGGTACGCCGCCGAGGAGGCTCCGACCGGCTCGATCTAGACCTGACGCGGGCGCCCGGGCGTCGCAGCGCGCGACGCCCGGGCCGCACCGCCGCCGGTCATGGGCGAGAGGCCAGGGACTCGAGGTTCCGGGCCAGCCACGTCCTCTGGTCGTCCACCAATCGCCGGCGGTCGTCCTCGGTCAACGGCGACACGAGCTCCTGCCCGCTGGGCCTCGGCAGCTCAGGGTCGTCTCCGAACTGGGACCAGAAGTCCGCGAGCGCAAG
>JAQBPH010000237.1:0-3681 GCA_028287625.1 Chloroflexota bacterium
CTCTGCGGACCGGTCTGCACCACCCGCACCAGGCGGACGGGCGCGTCGAGGGTCATGTAGCTGCTCTGCGGCGCCGCACCGGCGGCGCGACCGTCGTCGACGAGGGTGGCGACGAGGCGGCCGCCGATCCGGGTCCGCGGCCCCAGGTGCAGCGCCCCGTGCTCGCGGGCGGCGCAGTCCGCCTCGCGCTCCATGGTGAGGGCGGTGGCGCCGCGCGCCTCCTCGGAAGGAAGCACCACCCAGTCGGGTCCGTGGGAGCCGCCGCGCTGGAAGGCGCGGCCACCGGCGACGATCTCCTCGACGCTGATGCCCTGGGAGCGTGCGAGCAGGTGCGCCGTGCTCTGGGTGGCGGTGACCTCGAGGCTCACCGAGGTGCCATCGCTGAACGCGACCGTGCCCGTGTAGTGCTCGCTGCGCGCCGCCCGGAGCGCCGCCAGGTAGTCGGCGTAGAGCCGGTCGGCGGAGGACGCCGCCGGCGGCACCGGCGAGGGGCTCGCCGAGGGCGCCGAACCGCAGCCCGGCAGGCTGAGCAGGGCCCCCACCACCGCCAGCAGCGCCCGTGATCTCCGCGTCATCGTCTCCCCCGAGCGCTCTCGTCCCGGCACCCCAAAACCAGCATAGCCCGCCCCGGGCGCCGGGACCACAGACCGCCTGCGCGGACATCGCCACCGCCCCCTGAGGGGTGATACCGTCCCGGGCATCAGTTCGGTCCCGGCGGCCTGTGACGCGCCGGATGGAGGTCTTGGCGCGTGTCGGTCGATCAGACGCTCAAGTGCCGCGAGTGCGGCGTCGACTTCGTGTGGACTGCGGGCGAGCAGGAGTTCTACGCCTCTCGCGGTCTCACCAACCCCCCCTCCCGCTGCCCCGACTGCCGGGCCGCGCGGAAGGCCGCCTCGGGCTCGGCGGGCGGCGGCATGAGCCGCGGTGGCGGCGGTGGCGGCGGTGGCGGTGGCGGCGGGTTCCGCCCGGCGCGTGAGATGCACGAGGTGGTGTGCGCGGGCTGCGGAGGCATCGCCAAGGTGCCGTTCCTGCCTCGCGGCGACCGTCCCGTGTACTGCTCCGACTGCTTCCGGGGCGGCACCCGCTGACGCGGTCGAGAGACCGCGGAGGCAGCGCGCGCGCTCCTCGGAGTTGTCACCCCCGGGTGCTCGTGCAATCATGCGCAGGACTGCTCTCCACTCCACGTCCACGCCTGGGAGCTCGCCACCACATGTCCCTCACCCTCGCGGCCATCCAGACCGCGCAGATCAACCTCACCACCGAGACGGTGGCGGCCGGCCTCGCCGGGGGGCTGGCCGGGGTGGTGATGACCAAGATGCCGATGTGGACCTCCGCGGGCATCGGCGCCGCCCTGGGGCTGGTCCTCTACATCCTCGGCTGCCGGGTCTGAGCCGAGGCTCAGCGCCCGGAGCGTCGAGAGAAACGGAGGCGGCCACGGCGGGGACGCCCCGGGTCGCGCCCCGCGTTGTCCCACGCCCAGGCGGGAGCGGGAGCCTCCTGCTCGGCACGGGCACGACCGGTCAGCTCGACCGCCTCACCGGCGCGGGGCAGCGACTCGGCGAGCATCTCGGCGCCTAGCGGGGCCCTGCGGCGCGAGCGGTGGCGACATGCTCGCAGAGAGCGCGCACCAGCGGCACCATCTTCGGGCGCGCCGGCTCGATGCGCACCGGAACGCCGCGGGCGCGCAGCGCGGCGGCGCACACCGGTCCGACCGCGGCCACCTCGGTGTTCGCCGCCAGCCAGCCGGCGAGCCGGTCGTCGACGCCCTCGACCTCGGCGACGTGGAAGAGGTTGTCGACCTGCGAGGCGCTGGTGAACACGGTGAGGTCGAGCTCGCCGGCCTCGAGGCGCACCAGGAAGCTGCGGATCGGCCCGGTGTCGTGGGGCAGGCGCCAGTGGTAGGTGCTGATCTCCACCAGGTCGGCGCCGCGCCCGCGGAGCAGCGCCGCCAGGTCGACGTTGGGCGAGCCGTAGTGCTGGAGCATCACCCGCCGCCCACCCAGGTCGGCCTCGACCAGGTCGACGACCTCGGCGGTGGTGTGGGGCTCGGGGGTGCGGAGGTCGACGCGAATGCGGTGCCGCAGCAGCACCGTCAGCGGCTTGGGGCCGCGGGCCAGCACCACGGCGCCGGCGAGGCGGTCGAGCAGGGCCTCGTCGAGGCCGGCGGCGACGGCGGCGGCGAGCAGCCGGTCGGTGCCCACCCCGGTCTGGAAGATCGCCAGGTCGAGCGGCGCCCCGGCCACCTCGCGAAGGGCCGCGTCCAGCGGGGCCGCGTCCTCGACCGCCGCCTCGCGCAGGCAGGGGGCGGCGACGGGCACGCCGCCGTGGCGCTCGACCAGGGCCGCCAGCTCGGCGGCATGGCGCGTCTGCATCAGCGCGACGACGCGCCCCTCGAGATGCGGCTCCATGGCTGTGATCGTAGGCGCGGCCGGGGGCGAAGCCATGCGACGCAGCGCCCTATGGGGGTGGGCCGCGGCTTGGACAGCCCGCAGCGGCCCTGGGAGGCGGCACCGGCGAGCGCGTACACTGCCCCGGACTGGCGGTGGCGCAGTGGAGCAGCGACCGGCGTGAGGTGGGCTGTGATCGCGGGGGTTGCGGTGATGCTGGCCGCGTGCGGCGGCGGCGGCCAGGCTCCCGGCACCGGCGCCGACTATGCGAGCGCCGTCAACGGGATCTGCACCCGGCTCGCCAGCGACCTCCAGTCGTCGGGGCCGTTGCCGCGGAGCTTCCGCGACCCCGCGGTGCGCCCGCGGCCGCAGGACCTCTCCGCCGCCGCCGCCTTCCTCGACCGCAACGTCGCCATCCTGCGCACCGCCTCGTCGCGCCTCCACGCCGTGCCGGTCCCCGACGACCAGCGCGACCTGGCGCAGCGGTGGCTCGCCGCCCTCGACGCCTTCATCGCCGACCTCGCCGGGGCCGGCGACGCCGCCCGCAGGGCCGACACCCAGGCCTTCACCACCGCCGCCTTCGAGACCGCACCGCAGGCGGCCTCCGACCGCGACACCCTGGGCGCCAGGCTCGGCGTCAACGGCTGCGGCTGAGATCACCGGCGCCATCCATGCTCATCGGTGACCTCGCCGGCATGGCGCTGCGTCCCTGGCGGCGGGCATCGCTGCTCGCCGCGGGCCGGCCGCTGGCGCTGGCGGCGGCGCTGGTGATCGCCACCGGCCTGGTGTCGCTGGGGCTGTCGCTCGCCGCGGTGGCGGTCGAGCCGGGGAACGCCGGCCAGCGCGCCGCCGACATCGGCGCGTCGGCGACCCTGCCCCTGCTCTTCGCCGGCTTCTGGCTGATCGACGCCCTGGTGGTCGACGGCGTCGCCCAGCTGATGGGCCGGCCGTCGCGGCGCCGCCGCTACCTCGAGGTGAGCGCCTACGCCTGGCCGGTGCTCGCCCTCTTCGGCGTGGTGCGCCTTCTCCAGGCCTCCCTCGACCGCGCCGCCGGGTTGCCCGGGAGCACCGGGGGCATCGCCCTCGGCATCCTCAACTACGCGCTGCTCGCCTGGTTCCTGGTGCTGATCACCACCGCGGTGCAGGCGGTGTACGACCTGCCGGCGGCGAGCGCCCTGGCGGCGGCGCTGTCGCCGCTCGCGGTGATGGCGGTGGCGATCATGACGCTGCTCGTGGCCGGCACCCTCCTGCACGCCGTCGGGGTGGGCTGAGCCCGGCTACGCGGAGGGCTCCT
>JAQBPH010000241.1:0-4086 GCA_028287625.1 Chloroflexota bacterium
GGCGGAGCGACATCTCAGGCGGTGCGCGGCACCCGGAGCACGTAGCCGACGCCGCGGACGGTGTGCACCAGCGCGGGCTCGGCCCAGTCGATCTTGCGGCGGAGGTAGCTGATGTACGTCTCCAGCACGCTGGCGTCGCCGGCGAAGTCGTAGTCCCAGACGTGGTCGAGGATCTGGGCCCGGGAGAGCACCCGCCCGGCGTTCATCAGCAGGTAGCGGAGCAGGCGGAACTCGGTGCGGGTCAGCTCCACCACCTGCCCGGCGCGGATCACCTCGTGGGTGTCCTCGTCGAGCTCGAGGTCGGCGAGCAGCATCCGCCGGCTCTGCGCCGCGGCCGACGGCTGGTGGCGGCGCAGCACCACGCGGATCCGCGCCACCAGCTCCTCGATGCTGAAGGGCTTGGTGACGTAGTCGTCGCCGCCGACGGTGAGGCCGCGCACCTTCTCCTCGGTGGCGTCGCGGGCGGTGAGGAAGATCACCGGCACCTTGAGGCCGTCCGAGACCAGCCGCTGCACGAGGGTGAAGCCGTCCTCGTCGGGCAGGCCGACGTCGAGCACCATCAGGGCGGGACGGAACTCCATCACCGCGGCGCGGGCGTCGCGGGCGCTGGCGGCGGTCTGGACGGCGAATCCCTCGTAGCGGAGCGCCATCGCCACCAGGTCGGTGATCGAGCGCTCGTCGTCGACGACGAGGATGCGGGTGAGGTCGTCCATGGAGCGCATCATGCCGTCCCCGCCTGGGAGCAGGCTGGGAGGAGTCTGGGAGGTTCCTGGGAGGGCCCCTGGACGCGGGACGGCCCGCCTGGCACCCGGGAGGAGGAGTGTCCCGGGGCCGGCGGGCCGCTTGGAAGGGGGCGAGGAGGAGAGCCGCTCAGGCGGCGGGGGCGGACTGGGCGGCGAGCTGGACGGTGGCGCTGTGCTGCTGGCCACTCTGGTCGAGCCATGCGACCTGCACCCTGTCGCCGGGCTTGGTCGCCCTGACCGCGGTGGTCAGCGTCGAGGGCGAGGTGATGCTCCTGCCGCCGAAGGCGACGATGACGTCGCCGGCGGCGAGGCCGGCACTCTCCGCCGGGGTGCCCGGTGCGATGCCGACCACCAGGGCGCCGGTGGTGCCCTGGCTCGAGGCGTCGGCGACCTCGACCCCGAGCAGCGAGGTCTGGGCGGTGGTCATGGGAGTGCCGCCGCCGTTGCGCAGCTGCTGGACGATCGACATCGCCGTGTCGATGGGGATGGCGAAGCCCTGCGCCGAGGTGCCCCGGAAGCGGAAGCCGCGACCGCTGGAGGAGGCGGCGGTGTCCATGCCGATGACCTTCCCCGAGGCGTCGACCAGCGGGCCGCCGGAGTCGCCGGGCTGCACGTTGGCGTCGACCTGGATGAGGTTGGTCAGGGTCTCGGCGTTGGCGCCGGTGTCGTCGGTGGCGGTGATCGTCTGCCCCACCGCGACCACGTTGCCGGCGGCGACCGCGGGGGTGCCGCCACGTCCGAGGGCGTTGCCGATGGCGAGGACGGGGTCGCCAGTGGCGACCTTCGACGGGTCGCCGGCGGTGATGGTCTTGAGGTTGGAGGCACCCTGGAGCTGGAGCAGGGCGACGTCGTCGGCCGGGTCGGTGCCGACCACGGTCGCCGTGTACTTCCTGCCGGTGCCGGCGACCTGGGCGGTGATGAAGGTGGCGCCCTGGACGACGTGGTTGTTCGTCAGCACCTGGCCACCGGAGGTGATCACCATCCCGGTGCCCTCGGCGGTCCCGCCGCTCAGGTTCGAGGTGATGTCGACGATCGCGGGATCGACCTTGGCGGCGATCGATGCGGCGTCGATGCTCGACGCCCCGCTCGACGAGGGACCCGAGGAGCCGGGCGAGCCGGTGCCCCCGGAGTAGGGGTTGCCGAACCGGCCACCGAACGGAAGCTGCTGCACCGGCGCCGGAGTGGTCACCGGCGTGCTGGTCGTCGCGGAGCGGCTGGAGGCGTTCCCGAGGGTGCCCATGACGATGGCGCCGGCGACGCCGCCGGCGATCAGCGCGCCTCCGAACGCGATGGCGAGGCCGCGGCGGCCGGGCGGCGCCGGAGGCGGACCTCCCGCCGCGGCTCCCCACCGGCCCTGAGGCCAGGGCGGCGGCGCGCCGCCGGTGGCAGTCCAGCCACCCGGGGCGGGCGGAGTGGCCGTCCAGGGCTGGGGCGCCGCGAGCTCGGGCGCGGATCCCGCGCCCGGAAGACCGCCACGCTCGTCGGGGGCCGGCACGCCGGCCTCCGGGGGCGTCTCACCGGAGGCGGGATCCGGCATCAGTGGGGTGTCCATGGCGCCATCCTCGGGCCACCTGCCTTTCAATCCGATGACAGCGCCCCGGCCGGCGGGGTGAACCCGGTTCCCAGCCTCAGCAGACCGGTCGGGGGTCCTTCCGGCGCATCCCGTGGGCGACGGGCCCGCGGCTCGCGGCCGGCCCACAGACGTCGCGCACCGCGGCGTCGACGTCGGCGACGAGCATGTCGCACATGTCCCGGCTGAGGTTCTCGCGGACCACCATCCGCAGCACGGTGATGTCCTCGGCGTGGGCGGGCAGCGGGTAGGCGGGCACGATCCAGCCCCGCTGGCGGAGCCGCCTGGAGAGCGCGAAGAGATCGAGCGTCTCGGGGTCGCGGGCGCGCAGCGCCACCACCGGGAAGTGCCGTCCGTCGCCGGTGGCCTCGAAGTGCCCGCTGTCGAGCAGGCGGTCGCGCAGGTGGTGGGCGTTGGCCATGATGGTCGACATGATCCGCGTGTAGCCCTCGCGCCCGAGCCGCAGCAGGTTGTAGTACTGGAGGGTGACCTGGGTGCTCGGCCGCGAGAAGTTGAGGCTGTAGTTGGGCATGTCGCCGCCCAGGTAGGTGATGTGGAAGACCAGCTCCTCGGGCAGGTCGCCGCGGTCTCGGAACACGACCGTCCCCATCCCCGGGTACACGAGGCCGTACTTGTGGTTGGAGAGGTTGATCGAGCGCACGTGCTCGAGGCGGAAGTCCCAGCGGATCTCCGGCTCGGTGAAGGGCAGGATGAACCCGCCGCTGGCGGCGTCGACATGGAGGGGGATGGTCCAGCCGCGCTCGCGCTCGAGCTCGCCGGCGAGCGCGTCGAGGGCGGCGACGTCGTCCATCTGCCCGGTGAAGGTGGTGCCCACCACCGCGCCGATCGCGATCGTGTTCTCGTCGATGTGCTCGCGAGCCCCGGCGGCGTCGAGCACGTAGCGGTCGCGCGCCATCGGCACCACCCGCTCCTCCACGTCGAAGTAGCGGGTGAACTTCTCCCAGCAGGTATGGACGTCGGCGCCGAAGACGAGGTTGGGATGGTCGGCGGGCAGCCCTCTCTCCCTCCGCCGGTTCGCCCAGGCGCGCTTGTGGGCGAGCAGCCCGAGCATGATCGCCTCCGACGAGCCCACCGTCGCCGTGCCCACCGGCGTGCACTCGCGAGGGGCGTTGAGCATGTGCCCGAGCATGCTCACCACCCGCTCGTGGATCACTGCCGTCTGCGGATACTCGTCCTGGTCGATGAGGTTCTTGTTCCGGGTGTCGAGGGAGAGCTGGTCGGCCTGCGGCTCCATCCAGGTGGTGACGAAGGAGGCGAGGTTGAGCGCGGGGTTGCCGTCGAGGCTCAGCTCGTCACGCACCAGCTGCAGCGCCGCGTCGGCGGGCATGCCGTGCGCGGGCATGCGGTACTTCGGCACCTCCTCGGTGAAGTACCGCCCCGCGTAGGTCACCGCGTGGGCATCGCTCGCGCCGTCGCGGCTCTGACGCACCCTCTGCATGGCCGGCCTCCGGTGAACGGTGGGTGGCTGACAGGCTACCCATTCTGCCGCCGGTTGAGATTCGCGGCCGGCCACTCTGCCGCCGGGTGGGGATGCTCGGCCGACCTGCCACCCATTGAGATGCCCGGCGGTTCTGCCGCCGGTGGAGATGCCCGGCGGTTCTGCCGCCGGTGGGGATGCTCGGCCGATCTGCCGCCGGTGGGGATGCCCGGCAGTTCTGCCGCCGGTGGAGATGCCCGGCAGTTCTGCCGCCGGGTTGAGATTCTCGTGGGGCCGCTCTGCCGCCGGTTCTTACTCGGGGGGGACTGCGTCCC
>JAQBPH010000246.1:0-9475 GCA_028287625.1 Chloroflexota bacterium
CCGCCAGATCGAGTCCAAGGCGCTGCGCAAGCTCCGCCACCCGGCACGCAGCGGCCGCCTCTCCGACTTCATAGAGTAGGGCGCGCGAGCCGGGCAGCAGCCGGTACCGGCGTGTCATAAAGGGGCCGCTGTCGGGGTATCGGAGGGAGTGATCGTGGCCGCGCAGTCGTTCATCGACGGGCTCATCCGCAGGCAGGGCTGGATGGACGGGGTCGCCGAGGCGGTGCAGGGCGCCGTCGGCAAGGCGTACGAGGCGCTGGGTCCGCGCGGTCGCACCGTGAAGAACATCCTCCACGGCACCGCGGTGCTCGGCCATCCCCTCCACCCGGCGGTCACCGACGTGCCCGTCGGCGCCTACCTGGTCGGCCTGGTCGCCGACGCCACCGGGCAGCCCCGGGCGGCCGACACCGCCCTCGCCGTGGGGGTCGGGGCGGCGACGCTGGCGGCGCTGAGCGGCTACACCGACTTCCACGAGACCTACGGCCACGAGCGACGCGTGGCGCTCGCCCACGGCGCCGCCATGACCGCCGCGCTCGGCCTCCAGCTGACCTCGCTGGCGCTCCGGGCGGCCGGCGCCCGACGCGCCGCGGTGGGGCTCTCGACCGCGGGCTTCGCGGTGGTCGCGGCCAGCGCCTACCTCGGCGGCGACCTCGTCTACGGGATCGGCACCATGGTCAACCGCAACGCCTTCCTCGAGGCCCCCGACGACTTTGTCGACGTCGGCGCCTCCGGCGACTTCCCCGAGGGGGCGCTGCGCCGGGTGCAGGCGGGACCGGCACCGGTGCTGCTGGTGCGGGTCAGCGGCCGCCTCCACGGGGTCAGCGCGGTGTGCTCCCACGCCGGCGGCCCCCTCGACGAGGGCCAGCTCGACGGCGAGTGCGTCACCTGCCCCTGGCACGGCTCCCGCTTCCGGGTCACCGACGGCGGCGTGATCGACGGTCCCGCGACCTTCCCGCTGCCGCCCTTCGTGGTGCGCGAGCACGGCGGCCGTGTGGAGGTGAGGCTGGCGGTCCCGCTGCATTGAGCGGCGAGCGACGCATCGTCGTCGTCGGCGGGGGAGGCGGGGCGCTGGGCCGAGCGGTGGTGACCCGCCTGCTCGGCGACGGCTGGCCGGTGGTGGTCGCCGCCCGGCGCCTGCCCGACCCCGAGATCCCCGGCGCACTGTTCGCTCCCTGCGACCTCGGCGACCCGGTGGCGGTGGGGGCGCTCGCCGAGCGGGTGCGCGCCGAGGGCGAGTGGGCGGGGGTGGTGAACTGCTCGGGCGGCTACGCCGGCGACCTCGGCCACCGGGTCTCGGAGGACGACCGCGCCGCCCGGCTCGAGCTCAACCTGCTCGGCCCCTGGCGGCTGGCGGCGGCGGGCGCCCAGGCGATGGAGGAGCAGGGGGGCGGCGGCCGCATCGTCAACGTGCTCGGCCGCGCGGCGGTGGAGGTGGCCGCCGGGCAGGCCGTCTACCAGGTCGCCAAGGCGGCGCTGCTGCGGCTCACGGAGGTGATGGCCGCGGAGCTGCGCGAGGCGGGGATCACCGTCAATGCCGTCCTCCCCAGCGTCATGGACACCCCCCTGAACCGCCGCGTCATGCCCGACGCCGACCACTCCCGCTGGGTGCCGGTCGACCGGGTCGCGGCCGCGGTGGCCTGGCTGCTCTCGCCCGACTCCGACCAGGTCAGCGGCGCCGCAGTGCCGGTGTACGGACGGGCCTGACCCGCGGCAGCAGTTTGACTAGGTGCGGGAGGTCCATTCTGGCGCCGGCGCCGGGACTCCGTGCTGTGTGCACACACCGAAGGTGGCACCTGCTGTGCGCCGCATGGTGGCGCCCCCGTTCACGGTCGTTTGTCCTAAGCCGACCCCCCATCACCCCACAAGTGTCCGGTGACTCGCCTGGTCCGGCCCGATACGGTGGCAGAAGATTCGCGACGAAGGGGACGGATGACGACGGTGCTACCCGCACGCCAGGACGATGCTGCCACCGCTGAGGAGCCACGCGTCCTCAACCTGCGCGGGCGTCCCGCGACCGCGTCCGCGTTCCGCCGCCGGGCGGCCGCGGTCACCGTGGCCGACTGCCTGCGCCTGCCCGCGCTGCGTGGCAGCGAGGTGATCGCCGGCGCCGGCGGGCTCGACGCGCCGGTGCACCGCGCCTCGACCGCATCGCAGACCCAGGGGTGCACCCCCGGCGAGCTCCGGCTGCTGGGACGGCTGCTCACCGGCGACGCGGTGCACATCGCCCACGAGCTCGGCGCCGCCGCCCTCGCGGCCACGGTGGTGTCGGCGGAGGCGGCGGCGGCGGCGAACCTGCTGGGGACGCCGGTGATCCGGCTCGCCCACCACGTCGACCTCGATGTCATCGCCACCGAGCTCACCGACTTCATCGTCAAGGCGCTCGAGGAGAGCCTCGCCGATCTCGGCCGGATCACCTCGCGGCTCGCCGCCGCCGGCGCCTCCGACCTGCGGATGGAGAGCCTGAGCGAGGCCCTCGCCTCCGCCCTCGGCGCCACCGTGCTGATCGAGGACGCGGAGTTCCGGGTGCTCTTCGCCGCCGGTCCCGGCGCCGCCGACCGCACCCGGCCCGACGCCGGGCGTGCGCGCAGCGGAGCCTCCGACGAGCACGGCCTCGCGGCGCTGCGCGACTTCTACCGCACCCTGGTCAGGACCGGGCGCCCCGCCTGGCTCACCCCCGACCCGCGGCTCGGGGTGCTGGTGCCGCGGCTGGTGGCCCCGATCATCGCCTCCTGCGAGGTGCTCGGCTACTGCAGCGCCCTGTTCCCGGGCAAGGCCCCCGACCAGCGGGTGGTCACGGTGGCGATGGAGCAGGCCTCGAACCTGCTCGGCCTGGCGCTGCTCCACGAGCGCGTCATCGGCATGAGCCGCCGGACCGCGTGCGCGAGCATGCTCGTCGACCTGCTCGACGGCCGCATGTCGGCGCAACTGCTCCGCACGCGGGCGGGGCAGCTCGGCATCGACCTCGGCGCCGGTCTCACCGTCGCGCTCTTCGAGGGCCCCGCCGACCAGCGTCCCGAGTCCTGGCTGCGCCATGCGCTGACCACCCTCAACGGCCAGCGCGACAGCCTGGTCGACGTCGTCGCCGGGACCGTGGTGGCGCCGCTCCCGGGCTGCGACCGCGCCAAGGCGCTGCGCTGGCTGCGCGGCCTCTGCGTCGCCTGCGGCGGGGGCGCCGCCGTGCTCGGCCGCGCCACCGACGTCGACGGCGTGCCCGGCGCCTACGCCGAGACCCGGCGGGTCCTCGACCTGGTGGGACGCTCGGAGGCGGCGTCGCGCGGCGCCGTCGTCGACGTGGAGGACCTCGGCCTGCTCGGCGTGCTCATCGACTCCTCCGCCAGCGGCGCGCTCGAGCGCTTCTGGCAGCGGCGGCTCGCACCCCTGCGCGAGTACGACGCGCGGGAGCGCAGCGACCTCTGCGGGTCCCTGGCCGCCTTCTTCGAGGAGGGGGGACTGCGCCGCGCGGCGCGGCGGATGAACCTCCACCCCAACTCCTTCAACTACCGCCTGCGCCGCGCCGAGCAGATCGGAGGCTTCTCGCTCGCCGACCCCGACGCCCGCCTCGAGCTCCAGCTGGCGCTGCGCTGCCAGCGCCTGCTCGGCCGCTGACCTGCGGGCCGGTCCCCGCCTCGCCGTGGGTGCGGCGGTGGCGATGGTCGCTCTTCTCGCGACCCTGGTCGTTCCGCTCACCCAGGCCGACAGCCGGCTGGAGCCCCTGGTGCTCGGCGGCGTGGCAGGGGGCCTGGCCGCGGCGCTCGGGCTGCTGGGGCCGCGCCGGCTGCTGAGCCTGGTCGCCGCCGCGGCGGTGGTCGCCTCCTGCTGGCGCCTCCGCTGACCGCCGCGGGACCGCTGCTGCGGAGCGTCGACCTGGCCATCGTCCTCGCCATCGCCGGGCTGGGCGTGGTGGTGCTCGGCGGCTGGGGCGGCCAGCCCTTCCTCTCCCCCCTGGCGGTCACCGGCCTCGGCGCCTACACCACCACCTGGGTGGTCGCCGGCCTGGGACAGCCGGCGGTCACCGGCGTCTGCTGCGCCCTGGCGCTCACCCTCGGGCTCGGCGTGCTGCTCGGCGCGGCGTGCGCCCGGCGCACCCAGGCGGCGGTCGCCCTGGTCACCCTCGGCCTCGCCGGCGCGCTCGACGCCGCCGTGTTCCGCAGCCGGTGGGCCGGCGGGGTGCGGCTCATGCCCGCCTACGATCCCGGGCCGGCGTCGCTGCGCCACCACGCCCTCCTCGCCCTGCTCGCGGCGTGCCTCCTCGGCGTGGTGGCGATGCGCCGCAGCGGCGTGCGCCTCGCCCTGGTGGCGGCACGCTCCTCCGAGGCCGCCGCGGCCGCCCGTGGCGTCGACGTCGCCGGGGCGCGGCGCACCGCCTGGGTGACCGCCTGCCTGCTCGCGGGGGTCGCGGGATGCGCCCTCGCCCTGGTCGAGGGAGGGGCCGCCCCCGCCCTCCTCCACCCGCTCGACTCGCTGCGGCTGGTGGGCCTGGTGATGGTCCTCGGCCGCACCCGCATCGTCGCCGCGCTGGTCGCGGGCGGGGTCTGCGGTCTCGCCGCCGCGCCCCCCCTGACCGCCGGCGCGCTCTCGGGGGGTGAACCCACCTGGCTCGACCTCGCGGTTGGGACGTCTGTTGTGGTCGGCCTGATCGGCCGCGAGATGTGGCGGCGCGATCACAAAACCCTTCGTGCCCTGATTGGGCCTGCCGCCGCAAGGGCGGTGGGTCCAGTGAGCCCGTCCCGGAAGCCCGGTACCTGGTTCGGAGCGATGTCCGGTGACGCTGAATGAGGCGCTCCATACGCTGGTGCTCATGCGTCTGACGGAGTCTCCCGTGTCCGCGCGTGACGAGTGCAGCCCTCGTCGCGGGTGGTCTGGGTATCGCTTCCCCGGCGTCGCGGGCCGTGCCTGCGCGCCAGGCGGATGTGATGGACGAGTAGCCAAGGAGGTGCCCATAAGCCGAGCCTGAACGTGGCAATTGGGTGTGTGAGATCGATGGCGGGCAGGGAGAAACCCTGCTCGCACTCCAAGAGGTATTCACCGTATGGCTGCAGGTACAACAACCGGAAGACGAGGGAGACGTCTCAGGCGTCTGCTCCCGATGCTGTTGGTTCCCGTGTTGCTCGGGGCCGTCGCCCTCGGCGGGACGCGCATCTCCTCGAACAAGCCGGTCTCCGCGGCGGGCGAGCTGCCGCTGGTACCCCCGATCTTCCACCTCAACGACGGACCGACGTGGTTCGACACCGGCGTGGACGTCGCGGGCTCCCACTCCCTGGCGGTGGCCACCACAGGGAGCACCGTCAAGTTCATCGTGGGGGCTCCGGACACCCTCAGCGACCACGATCCCGACAGCGTGATCTGGCCGACCGGCGCCGCCGGCATGCCCTTCCACAATGACGGCGGATTCATCGGGGAGAAGTCGGTCACCCTGACCACCCCCGGTCTGTATGCATTCCAGTGCACCATTCATCCCTACATGCTGGGCGCGGTGCTGATCGTGGATCCCGCGGCCGCCGCCGACGGGACCCTGGTGCCGGACTTCGGCAAGATGCTGAGCGTCCGGGGCGTCGACAAGCCGCTCCCCTCGGCGTCGGACTACATCTACCGGCTGGTCCGCACCTTCTTCATCATCACCAACGCCGAGAACTGGAAGCGGTACTACCCGGACAAGGCCGGGTCATGGATGCCGCGCTACGCGCCGGTTCCGATCATCGTCCACGACGCGAGCGGGACGCCCAACCTGATCCCCAACCTCGAGTCGTTCTTCCACCAGTACTTCCATGAGCCCATCGCGATCCCCGCGATCACGGATGCCATGCATCCCAAGACCCCGGGGGTGGGTGAGGTCATGCAGTCCACCCAGATGGAGGAGCTGAACGAGAAGGCCTATCCGGGAACGGTGTCCTTCATCGACACCAACACCTGGCAGATGGCCCGCAAGTTCGGGCTCCCCAGCATCAACAACGGCGGCGGCCTGGACAACCCCCACAACCAGTGGGTCAACCGCGACGAGACGATCGCCTACGCCGATGAGTGGTTCTCCAACAAGACCACGGCGTTCGACCGCTTCACCGGCCAGTTCATCCGCCAGACCGTGGTGGGCCTCTCGCCCGCGCACGTCATGACCCGCAGCGGCACCGACGAGCTCGTCGTCGGCATCAACGGCGAGAACCAGCTGACCGAGGTCGCCCCCGGCGACAACGGGGTCATCAAGAAGTTCTCCGCCGTCCTCCCCGGTGAGGGCATCGCCCACCCGCACGCCCACTGGCTCAGCGCCGATGGGAACACGGCGGTGGCCCCCAACGCGAACTTCGACAGCGCGTCGCTGTTCAACCTGAACGCCTCCGATCCCAACCTGTCGATCACCAAGCGCGCGTTCGTGGGCAGCATCCCGATCGCGACGGCGATGAGCTCCACCGCCGACCGGGCCTACTCGGCCGGCCTGATGAGCGCCAACATCGTGTGCATCTCGACCGCGGGACCCGCGTGCCACAGCGGCGGCGGCCTGGTCGACACCAAGAACATCTCGCTCACCAAGGGCTATGACTTCGTGACCGGGTCGCAGACCAGCGCCGGTTCGGGTCTGCCCATCCAGTTCCCGCCGCTCAGCTCCGACGCGGGGCCGGCGGCGCCGGGCATCCTGCCCATCCAGAACGCGGTCAGCCCTGACAACAAGGTCATGGTCGTGGCCAACGCGGTCTCGGGCAACATGGATGTCATCGACATCTCCAAGGACGAGGTCATCAAGGTCCTGCCCTGCGATCCCGGCTGCCACGGTGTGAACTGGGGCGCCAAGAAGGGCGGCGGCTACTACGCCTACGTCACCAGCAAGTTCGCCAACGTCACCTCGGTCGTCGATCCCGATCCGGCCGGCGATGGCGACATCTCCAAGATCGCGGTGGTCGGCAAGTTCCTCACGGACGCCGGCCCCGGAACCAAGACCGACGTGACCCAGAAGAAGCTCCAGGGCCTCCACGGCCAGTACACCCTGGAGGGCATGGGTGGCCAGGGCGTCATCGCCCTGCCGATCGTCTACAACGGCTGGGTCCAGCAGCTCCCCCCCGGGCTGAAGGCCGGCCTCACCTGCGCGCAGCGGGATCCGATGAATCCCCACGCCTGCGGCTGACAGATCGCCTCGGGTGCCCGTCCCCGCCGGGACGGGCACCCAAACCCCGCCGGGAAGGCTTCCGCACCAGGTAGCGGTGCGGGAGCCTTCGGGCGGTGAGAGAACCAGCGAGGACGGACCAGCGAGGACGGAGATGACGAGAAACCTGAACACCGTGGACGCGACCCGCCGCCATCAAGGCCGGCGTGCCGCCGTGGGCCTGATGCTGATCGGCCTCCTGTCGGTCGTAGCCGTCCTGCGGCTGGCCCCGAGCCCCGTCCGGGGGGCAGCGACGGCGGCGGTGACCATCAAGGACTTCAGCTTCAAGCCCACGGAGACCAAGGTCAAGGTCGGTGACACGGTCACCTGGACGAACCGGGAGAGCAGCAGCCAGACGCACACCGTCATCCAGGACGACGGCGCGTGGAGCTCCGACGGGGGCAGGGCCAACGATCCCAACGCCGAGATCAAGCCCGGCTCGTCGTTCACCCACACCTTCGACAAGGACAACACCACCTACGGCTATCACTGCCGGCTGCACACCTACATGACCGGCAAGGTCATCGTGGGCAACGGCTCGCCCGCAGGCGCGCCGCCGCCGCCGCCGGCGACCGAGGAGCCGGCACCGACCCCGACCCCGAACTCGGGTCCCCTGCCGCCGCTGCCCAAGCTGCCGCTGCCCCCGCCGCTGGGCCAGCAGCCGGCGACCGGCCGGACGTCCTCGACCGGCGACGTGGCGCTGCCCGTCCGCGCCGGCCGCACCGCGCCCTCCACCGGGGTGACCGCGGCCACCGGGCCTGGCAGCGGCGCGTCGGCCACCGGCAGCGCGCCGGCGGCCGCGCCCGCCGCGGGTCCCCAGACCGCGGCGCAGCCCGCCTACAGCCCCACCGAGCTGCCCCAGGGGGTGTCCGGACCGGGCACCCTCGGTGACGGCACCCGGCTCGCGCCCTACACCACCGACAAGGACGGCGTGAAGGAGTTCCACCTCCGGATGGCGCCGATCACGTGGACGACCACCCCGGGCAACACCCAGACCGCGTACGCCTTCAACGGCACCATCCCCGGCCCGGTGATCCGGGTCAACGAGGGCGACAAGCTCCGGATGATCGTCACCAACGAGCTGCCGGTGCCCACCAGCGTCCACTGGCACGGCATGATCCTGCCCAACGAGATGGACGGGGTCCCGGGGATCACCCAGCCGCTGATCTCGCCGGGCACCGCCTACACCTACGCCTGGACCGCGGTGGCGACGGGCACGCACTGGTACCACACCCACACCTCGGGCAAGGACGAGGGCCTCGGCCTCTACGGCTCGCTGGAGATCGTCCCCCGGACCGGTGACATCCCCGCCGACCACGACTACCGGGTGATGATCGGCGACACCTACCTCGGCTTTGTGCTGAACGGCAAGGGGTTCCCGTACACCTACCCGCTCAAGGCGAAGGTCGGCGAGCGCGTCCACATCCGCCTCATCGACACCGGCGACCAGGTCCATCCCATCCATCTCCACGGCTTTCCCTTCCAACTGGTGGCGAGGGACGGGATACGCCTGGCCGTGCCCGAGTGGATGGACACGACCCTGATCGGCACCGGCCAGACCCTGGACATCGTCTGGACGCCGATGTCCCCGGGCAACTGGCTGATGCACTGTCACATCTTCAGCCACGCGCACGACGACAACGGGATGATGGGGCTGGTGACCGTGCTCGAGGTCGCCCCCTCCGACAAGCCCGTGGCGGGCGTTCCCCCGGCGCTCCCGGCGCTGCCGACACCGAACCCGATGCAGCCCTACTCCCCGCCCACCGTCCCGCAGCAGCTGGCTCCCCTCGGCCTGCCGCCGCTGCTTCCCGCGGGAACGCAGGTGGCTCCGCGGTCGGGCGGCCTGCTCGGCGGCAACGAGACGACCGTGCTGATCGCCGTCGGTCTGCTGCTCGCCTACCGCCTCGGCGGACGCTCCGGCAACCCGCGGCGCGGTCGGGACTGAGCGGCCCGGCCACCCTTCACGTGACGCCCTCCTTCCTCGCTGTGGACGGCGCGGACCATCGGGTCCGCGCCGTCCCGAACCCCTGGCGGGTGGTGGTGGTGGCGCTCGCCCTCGCCGTGCTGGGCAGCCTGCTGACCCCGCTCCACGCCAGCGCCCACGCCTACCTGACGGTGAGCAACCCGCGGACCGGCCAGCGCCTCGACACCGCCCCCACCGGCCTGCAGCTGCTCTTCACCCAGCCGGTGGCCCTCGCCCACAGCGGCGTGCAGGTGTTCACCGGCAGATTCGAGCTGGTGCCCGGTGCGGTGGCGCGGGTGAGCCCGAGCGGCACCAGCATCGCGGTGACCCTTCCCCCGCTGGCGAACGGCGACTACGCCGCGATCTGGACGGTCATCTCCGCC
>JAQBPH010000250.1:0-11113 GCA_028287625.1 Chloroflexota bacterium
CGATCCCCGGACCGCCGGTCATGGACGCGGAGACGGCCGAGCAGGTGCGCACAGTGATGGCGAAGGGCTTCGCCGGGACGGTCTTCCTGACCACCGACGACTGCCGGGCCACCTACGAGGAGCTGACCGCCCGCGGTGTCGAGTTCAACGAGCCTCCGGAGGAGCGCCCCTACGGGATCGACGCCGGCTTCCGCGACCCGTCCGGCAACAGCCTCCGTCTCACCCAGCTGCGGGAGATGGCAGCGGTCTGAGCTCCCGGACGGGGCGCTCGGTGCGCTCCGCCCGGCTCCTCCCCCTCGACTACGCGAGCGCCGCGTCCGCGGCCGCGTTCAACGCCGGCAGGGCGCCCTCGTCGTCGGTGAACACCCGGATCTGCAGGCTGTGCTGGGGCAGGCGCGCCACCAGCTCGGCGGTGCGGCTGTGCAGCACCTCGCCGCGCAGCGGGTCCCAGATGGCGACCATGCCGTCCTCGGCCATGGGGTTGTGCGGAGCGACGCTGATGCTGGCGACGTCGACCTCGAAGCGCACCCCGCGCAGCGCGGCGGGCAGCGCCTCGACGATGCGCTCGTGGATCCCGGCGAGGTCGGTGCCGGTGCGCGCGCTGATCTCGTACGCGAGGTGCCAGGGGAGGCGGCGCTCGGTGATCCGCGCCCAGGCCTGGGCGAGGCGGTGCTCCGAGCTCCCCGCCGGGGCGCGGCGCCAGCGCTCGACCGCCTCCAGCAGCGACCAGTCGGTGAGGGCGCGGTAGTCCTCGAGGTGGTCGAGCGGGCTCCCCGGGAGGAGGTGCTCGACGGTCTCGGCGAAGATCTCCCGCATCGACAGGTCGATGCGGCGCACGGTGCGGTGAAAGTAGATGTTGGTGTAGAGGTAGAGCCGAGCCTGCAGGAACATCTGCAGCGCCGCCGCGGCGTGGCCGTGGAGCACCACGGTGTCCCCGCTGACGAAGGTGTAGTGCACCAGCCGGCGGACGTCGACGGCGCCGGCGCTCACCCCGCACATGTAGGCATCCCGGGGCACGTAGTCGAGGTTGTCGACGGTTGCCGGCCCGCAGAGCAGCGGCTTGCAGGCGCGAAGCCATGCCGGGGGCTGGTAGCCGTCCATCTCCGCCGGCGCCATCACCCACGCCACCCAGCGTGGGTCGACGCTCTCGCCGGAGGCGAAGCCGCCGCCGGGGCCGGCGCGGAGCGAGGCGACGAGGTCCCCGAGCTGCTCGGTGACCAGGTGGCGGCCCACGTCCTCGTGGTCGATGCCGTGGCGGGCGAGCACCTCGCGGTCGAAGAAGTGACCGAAGGGGCCGTGGCCGACGTCGTGGAGCAGCCCGGCGAGCCGCAGGGTCTCCTCGACGCAGGCCGGCGAGGGCGCGTCGGGGAAGGCGGCCCGCAGCGAGGCGTCGATGCGCCGGGCGAAGAGGCTGGCGAGGTGCATGGAGCCGAGGAGGTGGGAGAACCGGGAGTGCTCGGCGGTGGGGAAGACCCACCACGCCGACTGCAGCTGGTGGATGCGGCGCAGCCGCTGCAGCCAGCCGGTGTCGAGCAGCTGCTGCTCGCCGGGCGCGCCGTGGCCCGCCTTGGTGATCTCGATGTATCCGTGGAGCGGGTCGGCGATGAGGTTCACCTCACCGAAGCGCGCCGCCGCGTCCATCGCCCGAGATGGTAGCGGGGGCGGACGCGGGGCGTTACCCGGTGGCGCTCCCCAGGCCGCGCATCGAGCGCACCACGGCGGCGAGACCGCTCACCGAGTCAGGGTGCTGCTCGCACCAGAGGGCGTAGCAGTCGAAGAATGCGGCGGTCGGATGCGAGAGCCGGCGGAAGGCGTTGAGCCGCTCCTCGTGGAGGCTGCAGTTGAACTGCAGGGCGCGCATCAGCCGCTCGCCCTGCACCCGGCGCAGACGGCGGTCGTCGCGGACCCAGAGCAGCGCCAGCAGGGCGACGCCGGCGGCGCTGGCCACGCCCACCGCGACCACCAGGCTGGCGGCCACGTTCACGGTGGCGGCGTGGCTCTGGGCGAGCATCACCGCGGCGACGCCGACCGCGGCGACCAGCACCGCCAGGCCGAGCCGCTGGCGGCGGTTGCGGGCGAGCATGTGGCGGTAGCTGCGGTGATAGCTCTCACACAGGCGCTGGAGGTTGGGAGAGGCCTCGAGCAGCTCCGGCGCGGTGGGCAGCATGGTGCTCTCCGGAGCCGGGGACAGCGTCGCCGCCGCCGCGGTGGCCTGCGCCGGCACCCGTGCCGTGTCGTCGGCGGCGAGGAGCGCGGCGCGCAGCGCCTGGTTGGAGGAGGCCTCGGAGCCGGGGGGACGTGCCTGCATGTCCACGTTCTACCCCGCCAGGCCTCGGCATCGACCGGCGGTCGACACTTCGTCACCAAGGCGTCAGGACGCCGTCTGCCGCTAGCATCGGCCCGCCATGAGCTTGCCGGTCGCCTGCACCGTGGCGGGCAGCGATCCGTCCGCGGGGGCCGGTCTCCAGGCCGACCTCAAGACGTTCGCCGCCTGCGGCGTGTACGGCGCCAGCGTGGTGACCGCAGTGACCGCCCAGAACACCACCGGCGTCGCCGCCGTCCATCGCATCCCCGAGGAGATGGTCGCCGCCCAGATCGACGCGGTGGCCGGCGACCTCGCCCCGGCGGCGTGGAAGACGGGCATGCTCGGCGACGAGCGGGTCGTGGCCGCCGTGGCCGAGGGGCTCCGCCGCCACCGCGCGGCCAACCTGGTCGTCGATCCCGTCATGCGCTCCACCTCGGGGCGGACGCTGCTCTCGGGCCCGGGCGTCGACGCGCTCCGCGCCCTGCTGCTGCCGCTGGCGGCGGTGGTCACGCCCAATCTCGAGGAGGCGGCGGCCCTCACCGGGCGGACCGTCGGCAGCGTCGAGGAGGCCCGCGAGGCGGGATGGGCGCTCTGTGCCCTGGGCCCGCGCCTCGCCGTGGTCACCGGCGGCCATCTGCCCGGCGCCCGCCTCGTCGACGTCGTCTGCGACCTGGCGACCGGCCGGTGCCTGGAGCTCGAGCACCTCCGGGTGCCCGGCCGCGGCACCCACGGCACCGGCTGCACCCTGAGCGCGGCGGTCGCCGCGTTCCTCGCCCGGGGGACGTCACCGCTCGACGCCGTCGCCAGCGCCCGTGCCTACGTCCAGGCGGCGCTGCGGCGCGCCCCCGGGCTGGGCGCCGGGCACGGCCCCCTCGGCCACCTCGACCCCGAGCCGGCCGCGGTGGTGCACGCCCCGCGTGAGGAGCGCTGAGATGCGCCTGCCGCGGCTGCGCGACCGCGGCGGCGACCCCGCAGAGCGCCTCGAGCTCGCCGCCCGGGCGCTCGAGGATGGCGATCCCCGCCGCGCCCTCGACCTCGCCACCGCGGCGCTGCGCGATGCCCGCCGCGCCGCGGTCGACGACGAGGTGGTCGAGGCGCTGCTGCTCCGCGCTGGAGCGCTCTTCGAGCTCGAGCGCTTCGCCGACGCCCGCAAGGAGGCCTCCCGCGCCTGCCGGGCCGCTCCCGACGCCCCGTCCGCCTGGATGGAGCTCGCCGAGTGCGCCTACCGCTGCGCGGAGTTCGAGGAGGCGATCGCGGCCGTGCGCACCGCCGTCGACCTCGACCCCGCCGACGCCGAGGGCTGGCACCTGCTCGGCCGCCTGGCGCTCTGGGAGGAGGACGGCGCCACCGCCGACCGGGCCTTCCGCCGGGCGGCGCGGCTCGACCCCCAGGAGTACGTGGTGCCGGCGCGCATCGCTGCGGGCGAGTTCGACCGCACCGCGGCGCAGGTGTGGGCGAGGATCCCGGCGGCCTTCCAGGCGCGGCTGCGCAATGCCCTGGTGGTGGTCGAGCCGCTCCCCGACGCCGACGACGTGGCCAGAGGCTTCGACCCCGACACCCTGGGGATCTACGAGGGCGGCACCGCGCTCGCCGGCGACGACTGGCCGGAGCGCATCGTCCTCTTCCAGCGCAACCACGAGAACGTCTGCGGCAGCCTGGGAGCGCTGCGCGAGGAGATCCGGCGCACCGTGCTGCACGAGGTGGGGCATCACTTCGGCATGGACGAGCACGAGTTGCCGTATTGAGAGGTGCCGGTGGGGATGCCCGGCAGTTCTGCCGCCGGTTGAGATTCGCGGCCGGGTGTTCTGCCGCCGGTGGAGATGTCCGGCAGTTCTGCCGCCGGTCGAGATTCGCGGCAGTTTCTCCACGGGTTTGAGATGCGCGGCAGTTTCTCCACGGGTTGAGAGACGCGGCAGTTTCTCCACGGGTTGAGGGTCGCGGCAGTTTCTCCACGGTATTTTTACCGGGGGGAGGCTGCGCCTCCCCCCGCTCATGCCAAAGACATCGTGCGCTGGCGCGCCCGATGCTGTGGCATACCCCCCTCCGCGGCCGGACTCCCGGCCGACGCGCGCTTCGCGCGCTTGTCGTGAAGGGTCGACGGGCCGAGGTCCCAGGAGGAACGCTGCGCGTTCCTCATACCGGACCCGCCGAGCGGCTTCGGGGGTGGGCGCTGGAACCCCGCATGGGCATCACGGCCTTCCCGGTGGCGCCTCGCTGCGCCGCCGTCTCCGCGGAGCCTGAGGTTTTCCAGGAGCAACGCTGGCGTTGCTCGCGTGGTGCCTCGGCCGGTGGCTGCGCAAATTGCGAGCGCGAAGCGCTCGCCGCCGGCGAGTGCCGGCGAGGGGGGGCGGGAGCCGGCATCGGGCGCGCCAGCGCACGATGCCTTGCGACCGAGCGGGGGGGACGCAGTCCCCCCCGAGTAAAGACCGGCGGCAGAACGATTCTCGACCGGCAGCAGATCGGCTTGCGCACTTGACAGGCGCCTCTGCGAGGGTGTACTTAACCAGTAAGTTATTTAACCGTGTAGTTCACAACGGATATGTCGCCCGATCAGCTCAGCTCCACGTTCGCGGCCCTCGCCGACCCCACCCGGCGCGCCATCCTCGCGCGCCTGTCCCAGGGGGAGGCCCCGGTCACCGAGCTGGCAAAGCCGTTCGCGATGAGCCTTCCCGCCATCTCCAAGCACCTCAAGGTGCTGGAGCGGGCCGGCCTCATCGCGCGCGGCCGGGAGGCGCAGTGGCGGCCCTGCCGGCTGGAGGCGGGTCCGCTCAAGGACGCCTCCGACTGGCTTGCCGGCTACCGCGAGTTCTGGGAGCAGAGCCTCGGTCGCCTGGACGACTACCTGCATGAGCTGCAGAGCACGACGAAGGAGAAGGGTCATGGCCGCACCGACCAGTGAGAGCACGACCTCGGCCGAGCGGGAGCTGCTCCTCACCCGAACCCTGGACGCGCCGCGCGCCCTCGTCTTCCGAGCCTGGACCGACCCCGAGCACCTGGCGCGGTGGTGGGGCCCGCGGGGCTTCACCACCCCCTCCTGCACCATGGACGTCCGTCCCGGCGGCGCCTGGCGCATCTGCATGCGCGGACCGGACGGCGTCGATCACTGGGTGCAGGGCGTCTACCGCGAGGTGGTGGAGCCGGAGCGGTTGGTGACGACCTGGGCGTGGGAGCAGGCGGACGGCAGCTCCGGCGGCGAGACGCTGCTGACCGTGACCCTCGAGGAGCGGGATGGAAGGACGGTGCTCACCCTGCACCAGGCGCTGTTCGGCGACGCCGTGGAGCGCGAGAACCATCAGGACGGCTGGTCGCAGGCGCTGGATCGCCTCGCCGCCGATGTCGTGGAGGCGAGGGCATGAAGCACGCAGTGGTGTCCCGGGACGAGTGGCTGGCGGCGCGCACGGAGCACCTCCGTCGTGAGAAGGAGTTCTCCAGGCTCCGTGACCAGCTGAGCGCGGAGCGGCGCGCGCTGCCCTGGGTGCGGGTCGACAAGACCTACACGTTCGACACGCCGGACGGCCCCCGGACGCTCGCCGACCTCTTCGACGGCCGCAGCCAGCTGATCGTGTACCACTTCATGTTCGCTCCCAGCTGGGAGGAGGGGTGCCCGAGCTGCTCGCTGCTCTCCGACCACATCGACGGCGCCACCGTCCACCTCGCCCAGCGCGACGTCACGCTGGTCGCGGTCTCGCGTGCTCCCCTCGACAGGATCGAGGCCTTCAGGAAGCGGATGGGCTGGCGCTTCCCCTGGGTGTCGTCTCACGGGAGCGACTTCAACCACGACCACCACGTGTCGTTCACGGAGGAGGACCGGGCGGCGGGCGAGGTCGACTACAACTTCGGCCGCCGGCGGTACACGAGCGACGAGCTTCCCGGCGTGAGCGTCTTCATCCGGGACGAGAGCGGCGACGTGTTCCACACCTACTCCGCCTACGCGCGGGGACTCGACCTGATGGTCGGCGCCTACAACTACCTGGACCTCGTGCCGAAGGGCCGCGACGAGGACGCCCTCGACTTCACCATGGCCTGGGTGCGCCACCACGATCGCTACGCCACGGCCCCGGCCACGCGCTGAGGTCGGACGCGCGGGCTCCGGGTCGAGCCGCCTGCCGGCTCGACCCGGAGTCAGCTCTCCCCGAGCGCCTCGGACTCGCGCAGTGCCAGGCGGCCTCACAGCTCGCTGAGATCGGGCCATGATCGTCAGGAACATGACCGACGAGGTGACGGAGAGCAGCGCGGCAGAGTGAGGCCTGGCCGAGGCGCTGTTCCAGAGCTTCGGGGTTGCCTCCCGGCGGCGGGCGCTGCACAATGAGTCTTCTGCGTATCAGTCGCAGGAGCGAAGAATATGCCGCAACATGGGGAGCCGCCGCTGCCGGCCTCGGGACCAGCTGGCGGACCGGCGCACGAGGGCTCCGTGGTCGAGATCCTGCCCTTCTCTCTCGACCGCTCCGGGCCCGTCTTGCTCCGTCCTCGACGCCTCCGGTCCTGGGTGGTCGACTGGCGGCCGTCGACCCCTCCGCGCCAGCTCATCCTCGACCGTCTCACCGAGGCGGGGCTGCGACCGTGCGTCGTCCACTCGACCTCGTGGCGTCACGACCAGGGCCGTCTCGTCCTGACCCACCTGGCGGCCCTCGCCGGCGGCCCCTGCGACACCGGCGAGCTGGAGGCGGTCGCGGTGCGCCGCTGCCCGCTCGCGCGGAGCAGCGCCACCCACCCTCCGGCGGTCATTCAGGTGGAGCAGGTGGTCGAGCACGCGCTGCGCCATCTGGCGTGGCTGGCACATGAGGACGCTGTGGTGCGACGCTGCCTGGGCGAGCGCTGGTCGCTCGTGCTCAGGGCGTACGCGCTGGACGCCTTCCGCGCCATGGAGTTCGAGCCGCCACTCGCCGGCTCCGGCTGGTAGGCGCGCAGCAGGCCTCGCGTGCCGGCGGCACGGCATTGACTAGTCGCTTGTTGCATCCGACGCGACCGTCCTCGGACGGCACGGTCGGCGGTGTCACAATGTGCACGTCAGCAACTGGATGGAGGAATTGCCATGGCAACAGTCGAAAGTGGCACCGCGCTCACCTGCGGTCACGAGGGGTGCGGCTGCCAGGTCCGCATCGACGAGGTGTGCAACTGCCCCGGCGGTGGCGACAGCTACACCTGCATCTGCGGAGCGACGCTGGTGGAGAAGGAGGCGGCGTCGCCGGTCTCCGGTGGCGACGTGCTCACCTGCGGCCACGAGGGCTGCGGCTGCGCGGTTCGGATCGAGGCGGGCTGCAACTGCCCCGGTGGTGGCGACAGCTACACCTGCATCTGTGGCGCGCCCCTGGTCGCGAAGGCCGCCTGACGGCAAGGGGGTGCGCAGGCACCCCCTCGGCCGCCCTCAGCGGACCACGCGCCGATTCCCTTGCGGGTGAAGGCGAAAGTGGCATCGGAGGTGGGTGGCTGCGGCTACCCGGCGGCCAGCAGAGTCTCCTCCAGCTCGCCGCTCTTGACGTGCCTGACAAAGGTGCGGAACTGATCCACGCTGATCTGGATCTGCTGGCCGAAGTCATCGGTCATCACCACCCGCTGGTCCTCGGGCGCCCCCGGTTCGAGGAACAGCTCGGGGCAACCGCAGTGGCAGTGGCAGCAGAACCTCATCACCGGGACTCGAGCTGCTTGGCCGTCCATGGGCTTCCTCCTACGCCAGTCCGTCGTGAACTGTCATAGATCCGGCATGGTACCGGACGCGGAGCGACCCGTCCACCGGTGACGGGCGAAACTATTGGCCATCCGCGTCTTGAACCTGGGCGTGCCCTTCGCGGTGATGCCATCTTCGTCCTGAACCTCGGACGTGATGCCATCTTCGCCGCTCTCGGCGTGGCGATGCCCGCCGACCTCACGGCGCCGGGCTGGCCGGCGCTCAGATGGGCCCCCAGGGGGACGCCCTGCGAAGGCGGCACCGTCCGGAACCCTCCAGAGCGCCCACCGTCAGGGCGCTGCCCGTTACAGGACCGTCAAGCCTTCGGCGGCGTGTCGTTGCCCGACGCTCAGCACCCGTTGTCCAGCATGAGCGGCATGAAGGCTCCAGACCAGGTGACGCGTTCGGTGGCGGCGGATGAGAGCATCCGACCGACCCGGCGTCCGCCGTCCCGCGGCACTCTCACCCGCTTCGTCAAGCACCACCAGCGGGCGTGGGACGCGACGATGGGCGGCCTCGCCGTGGGCTTCATCGCCGTCACGTTCTGGCACGACGACAGCCCCGGGCCTGCCTCGCTCGCTGCCCTCGTGGTGCTCACGCTTCTCTTCGTCACCGAGTTCACCGCTCGGCTGCTGGACGCACGATCTCGGTGGACGTACCTTCGCCGCCACTGGATCGACGCGGTCTCCTGCATTCCCATCCCCATGATGGGAGGGTCACTCCGGCTCCTGAGACTGGTCAAGCTGGCTGCGGTGGGTCGTGTCCTGCTCGCGATCAACCGGGAGAACCGACAGAGCATGTCGTTCCTCGGACCGCTGCTGGTGATCGTCTGGCTGGGGGCGGCCACCGCGGACTGGGTCCTCGAGCACGGGGTCAATCCTGGCATCCACAACTTCGGCGATGCGCTGAGCTGGGCCTTGATCACCGCAACATCGATCGGCCATGCGAGTATTGCTCCGGTGACCGCTCCCGGCCAGATCCTCGGTGGTTTCCTCGCCTTCCTGGGCATCGGGCTGCTGAACCTGGTCACCGGCCGTCTGACCGACCGGTGGCTTCACGAGGGCGGCAAGAACGACCAGGTGACTCGCGAGCTGAGCCGCATGCAATCCGAGCTGGCAGGCCTCCGGGAGGCGCTGCAGGGTGGCGCCGCCGCCCGGCCGGCAGCGGGCGGCGACGGCGCTCGGATGGCGCGGCCCGCCGGAGATGGACGAGCGGTCGGGGACGGGAGATGGCACCTCGTCGGGCGCCAGGATGGAGCACCCGCCACTCCCTCTCCATGACGCCGGTGGGGCACCCCGGGCGTCGTCTGACCGAGCGAGCTGGAAACGGTCTCGCCGGCACGGTGCCGCATCATCCGTGAGTGGCGGATGACGACGCACCGTGCATCTGTCGGCAGGTCGTTGCAGGCCCGGCCAGCTCGAGTGCGAGACGCCGGGCATGTCCCGTCGCACCGATGGCGGTGTAGAGACGAACGGCTTCGCGAAGCTCGGCCCCGTCCCCGCGCAGGCGGCCGATCTCCTCTCGGATGAACGGCTCGTAGGTGAGCGCACCGGTGTCGCGAGCAAGGATCAGGGCGGCGGTGAGGTCGGCGTCCACTCCGTCACCGGCTCCCGACCGCTGAGCCGCCACGTGCGCACGCGTGAGAAGTGCCAGGCATTCGTGCACGCGGGCGCCCTGACGTCGGGATGTGGCGACGGCCGCGTCCGCGGCGATTCCCGCGGCAGCCGAATCGCCAGCGGCCAGACGGGCGAGGGCGAGGTGGGCGAGGACGGAGGCTTCGGCAAAGAGGCCACTGCGCTTTTCACGCGCGACGGCCAGCGCCCGCCTGCAGGCGGTGGCCGCCTCGCCGGGCCGCCCGGCCATCAGGTGACTGAGGGCCCGTGCTTCGAGCGCCAGCACAAGGGATGCCGGATTCCCGCTCTCCTCAGCGACCCTGACCGCCTCGACGGCTGAGATGGAGGTATCGCGCCCATCCCCCGACAGCCAGGCCAGAAGGGGAATGAGAGCAAGGCTCCAGGAGAGTGTCTCCGGTTCGCGCCGAGGCCGGACGAGAGTGAGGGCCTGCTCCACATCGTCGCGGGCGTCACGGAGGCGCCCCATCCGGACCAGAGTTCCGGCGCGGCACTGGTGAGTCCTCGCCAGGATGCTGTAGCCGATCAGCGCCGCACCGCGCTCCGGATTGCCGGCGCAGACTCCGATGCCACGATCTCCCCAGACGGCACCCTGGTCCAGCGGCCCGGTCGCCGTGAAGCCGAACGAGGCGCCGATACACATGGTCGCCTTGAAGTCGGGATCGTCAGCACCCTCACCCCGCCGGGCGGCCTCGAGCCAACGAGCGAGGCCACCGGTGAGGTCGCCGCGCCAGTACCTCGCCGACCCGGAGACCATCACCAGAGTGCCACTGAGCCCCGGATCCCCCAGTCGCTCCGCGAGGGCCCTGCCCCCTGCCTCGAGGCGTTCCATCTCGTCGGGCGCGATCCCCGCCCTGCCGCCGAACTGGAGGAGTCGAATCCGGGCCCGCACCCCCATCTCCAAAGCCTCGGGAGACTCCTCGACGCCACTCAGGAGATCGACAGTCGTGCGCCAGCGGCGCAACGCCTCGCTGAGGTCGCTCCGCAGCGCGAATGCGCCGGCCCGAAGGCTCGACCGGGCGGCCTCCAGCGGCCGTCCTGCTCGCTCCCAGTGCCACGCCACCAGGGCCGCCTCCTCGTCGAGGCGATCCGCGTCGTGCTCGATCAGGGCCTCGGCCACCGCTGCGTGCAGGCGGGCGCGGCGGCCACCCAGCATCGTCCCGTAGGCGACCTCCTGGGTGAGGGCGTGCCAGAAGCGATACTCGGTGACAGGGTATCGCTGTGCCTGCTGAAGGAGCTCTGCCGCGCAGAGGGCGGAGAGCGACTCCGTCAGCCCCTCGACCGTCGTCCCACGACGCGGGCGAGGACCGCCTGGCCGAACGTCCGCCCGATGACGGAGGCACTCTGGAGCACCGGCTTGTGCTCGGCGGCAAGCCGGTCGATACGGGCGGCCAGCACCGACTGCACGCTGGCGGGCAGCCCCGCCCTCTCGAGGGAGCGGGTGAGACCGTAGGCGCTGGGCTGACCGGCCAGCGTGCCGTCCTCCATGAGGGCGCGGACCATCTCCTCCAC
>JAQBPH010000285.1:0-43161 GCA_028287625.1 Chloroflexota bacterium
CCTCGCTGCGGCTCATGCTCAGCGGCGGCTCGGCGGTGCCGCTGATCCTGCAGCAGCGCTTCCACGAGCGGCACGGCATCACCGTCATGCAGGCGTGGGGGATGACCGAGACCAGCCCGATCGCCGCCGTCTCCCGTCCCCCGAAGCACGGCGCTCCCCAGGACGAGTGGCGGTACCGCGGCAAGTCCGGCCGCCTCGCCGCGGGGGTCGAGGCGCGCCACGTCGCCGACGACGGCACGGTGCTGCCCTGGGACGGTGTGGCGGTGGGGGAGATCGAGGTGCGCGGCAACTGGATCACCGGTGCCTACCACCGCGACCCCGCTCCCGACCGCTTCGACAGCGGCTGGCTGCGCACCGGCGACGTCGGCACCATCGACGAGCGGGGGTTCATCCAGCTCACTGATCGTGCCAAGGATGTCATCAAGTCGGGTGGCGAGTGGATCTCCTCGATGGACCTCGAGGCGGCGATCATGGCCCACCCCGCGGTGGTCGAGGCGGCGGTGATCGCGGTCAGGGACGAGCGCTGGGACGAGCGCCCGCTCGCCTGCGTGGTCGTCGACCCCAACCGCTCCGTGACCGTGGAGGAGCTGCGCGGGTTCCTCGACGGCCGGGTCCCGAGCTGGTGGGTGCCGGAGCGCTGGGCCTTCGTGAGCGAGGTCCCCAAGACCAGCGTCGGCAAGTTCGACAAGAAGGTGCTGCGCGCACGGCTCGGGGAGGGTGCGCTGGACATCCTCGGCGACGAGGGCGGTGGTCGCGAGCATCACGAGGCGATGCCCGCGACCGGACGGGGGGAGTTCCCCCCTCAGAAGGACGTGGCGAGCCGCTGACGGGCGGCGGCCGTGAGCGCACCCGCGAGCACGGCTTCGCGCTGCGCGGGTGCGTCCACGGCATCGCCGTTCAGCACCGGCGAGGCGGTCGCGGTCTGACCGGACCGGTCAGCGCCGGAACGCGGCCGTGGCCCCCGTACCGCCACTCCTGCCACGCCCAAGCCTGCGCAGCACCGCGAGCAGGAGGCACGCTCCGACGAAGGCCACGATGCACTCGCCGATGAAGCTGCCCGCCACGTCGCTGCGGGTGAGGGCGTGGAGGAGGAGGCCGCCGATGAACGCCCCCACCAGGCCCACCGCGATGTCGCCGAGGATGCCGAAGCCGCCTCCCTCGACGACGCGGCCCGCGAGCGCTCCCGCGATCAGGCCGACGAGCAACCAGGCGATCAGATGACCCATCGGGATTCCTCCGTGAACGGTGTTGCGGTGATGTCGGTGCTCACGCCTGTCGCTGCTCGAGCCACCGGCGTGCCTCCTCGCTGAGCTCGCGCCCGGTGCTGCGGCCGGTCAGCTCCGTGGCCGCCGCGCTGCCGTTCCCGCCGGGCGCGGGCGGATGGCCGGCCACGCTCTCCTTGAGCAGCCCGATGTCCTCCTTGACCATCGCGACGTCCTCCTTGACGGTCTCGACGGTCTGCCGGGGCACCGGCGGGAAGGCCTCCTTGACCTTGGCCTTCAGGGTCTCGACGTCCTGCTTCAGGGTGCTCATCGTCTCGGCGGGCAGCAGCGGCATGGCGGCGCGCAACCGGCCCACGCCGGTCATGGCCAGCACGGCGGTGAGAACGAGGAGGAGCACGGTCACGACCAGGGCGGCGGTCCACACCGGCAGCCAGAGGGCGAGGACCGTGGTGAGCGTGGCCGCGACCATCCCGAGGGCGATCAGGGCGACCACCCCCGCGACGGCGAGGGCGGCGGCGCCGATCGCCATCGTCCTGCCCTTGGACTTCACCTCCCGGCCGGCGAGGGCGAGGTCCTTCCGGGCCATCTCGGCGGCCGCCGGGGCGACGTCCTTGACCCTGCCGACCTTCTGGCCGACCTCGGCCTTGGCCAGCTCGATCTCCTGGCGGACGAGGGTGCTCCCCTCCTCCGCGAGCTGCTTGAGCAGCTCGGGCAACGACTGATCCTGCGGAGTTGCGGCTCGATCGCCCATGCCCAGCTGCTCCTTCTCACCGCCGTCGCACCGGACTGGGGGCGACGCCTATCACGATATGGCAACTATCATATTATATGCACCCCTGCTGGAGTGAAAGCCGAGTCAGTGGTGGGCGCCCGCCTCCCCGACTCAGCGCTGCGGGAGCGCCGTCCCCAGGCTGGCGCCGGCGAACTCGCGGACCCGGCGGTTCACCTCGTCCGCGGCCTCCAGGGGGAGCATGTGGCCCGCGCCGGGCACCAGCACCAGGCCCGCGGGCCGGGGTAGCGAGCGCTCCAGCCGCCGCGCGTGCGAGGGCGGGGTGAGCCGGTCGCGCTCGCCGGCCATCACCAGCGTGGGGACGGTCAGCCGGTCGACCGCGCTGCCGAGATCGAGGCGGCCGAGGACCCTGCCCCAGCCGACCCAGGTGTCGGGGCGGCAGGAGACGACGAGGTCGCAGCAGAAGGCCACCTGCGCCGGGGTGGCGGCGTCCCCGAGGGTGATGAACCGGACGCCGCGGCGCGAGATCGGGGCCAGCAGGGAGAGGGGGATCGGGGGGGCGGTGAGAATCGCCGCGCCGGCCAGCCGCCGGGCGCGCACCAGGGTGCGGGGGATGGGGAGCAGCCGGGACTCGGTGACCAGGTCGCCGATGCCGGTGCTCACCAGCACCGCGCCGGCGGCGCGCTCGACCTCGGCGGGATGGCGCCCGGCCCAGGCCAGCACCGCCATCGCGCCCATCGAGTGCCCCATCAGCACCGCCCGCTCGCCGGCCGGGAGGCAGGCGGCGAGCACCGCGGAGAGGTCGTCGGCGAGCGCGTCGGTGGAGAACTCGCCCGGCCCGCTGTCGCCGTGGCCTCGCAGGTCGAAGGCGACGACGCGGAAGTCGCGGGAGAGCTCGACGATCTGCGGATGCCAGAAGCGCCGTGAGCAGGTCCAGCCGTGGAGGAGCACCAGGGTGGGGGCGGTCTCGGCGCCGAAGACCTCGGCGTGGAGCCGGGTGCCGTCGCGCGACACCACCGTCCGCGGCCGGCCCACCAGGCGGCGGCTGAGCTCGACGTACTCCGGGTCGTCGAGCAGCCGGTGCTGCTCCCTCCTGCCCGCCCGCGCCACCCCGGCCAGGGCGGCGGCGCCGGCGAGCGCGGTCGCGCCGAGCAGCGCGGTGGTGCGCGATCCGACCATGGGTCCCAGGCTATCCGAACGCGCGACGGCCCTGTTCCCGCGATCGAATACCCTTGTCGCATGAGACTGGGACTTCAGGTACCGAGCTTCACCTGGCCGGACGGCCACGAGCACATCGGCGAGAACTTCGCGCGCATCGCCGAGCGCGCCGAGGAGGCCGGGCTCACCAGCCTGTGGGTGATGGACCACCTCTTCCAGATCCAGATGATCGGGCCGCCCGAGCAGGAGATGCTGGAGGGCTGGACGGCGCTCGCGTTCGCCGCCGCGCGCACCAGCCGCATCCGCCTGGGGACGATGGTCACCGGGGTCACCTACCGCTATCCCGGGGTGCTGGTGAAGATCGCCACCACCCTCGACGTGCTCTCCGGCGGCCGCTCCTACTTCGGCATCGGCGCCGCCTGGAACGAGGAGGAGCACCGCGGGCTGGGCATCCCCTACCCCCCGCTCGGCGAGCGCATGGACCGGCTCGAGGAGACCCTGCAGATCGCCCGGCAGATGTGGGCGGGCGACGACCGGCCGTACCACGGGAAGCACTACCAGCTGGAGCGCCCGCTGTGCTCGCCCCCGTCGATCCAGCGCCCGCACCCGCCGATCCTCGTCGGCGGCGGCGGCGAGCGCCGGACGCTGCGGATGGTGGCCCAGTACGGCGACGCATGCAACCTCTTCTCCTTCGGCGACCTGGCCCTGCTCGACCACAAGCTGGCGGTGCTCCGCGGGCACTGCGAGGCGGTGGGGAGGCCCTACGCCGACATCGAGAAGACCAGCCTCGGCACCATCCACCTCACCCGCGACGGTCGCGACGGCAGCATGGACGCCGCCGCCGCCATCCAGTACTTCGAGACCCTCGCCGAGCGCGGCATCGACCACGCCATCTTCAACATGCGCAACGTGACCGAGGCGGAGCCCTTCGAGGTGCTCGCCGCCGAGGTGATCCCCGCGGTCACGAAGCTGCCGGTGGCGGGGCGGTAGCCGCTCAGCCGAGCTCGACGAGCCGGCCACCGGCGCAGGATCCAGGGGGGTGGGACGTTCTACCCTGGGGACCGGACTGGCGGCTCATTGGGACGGACATGCACAGAATGCGGACGTACGCCGTCGGGATCCTGCTGGCCTGCGTCCTCGGCGGCTGCGGCGGGGGCTCGGCGAGCCACGACGTCGTCGTCTACCGGGCGGGCCAGCGCTCGGTCACCGACCATCCCGGCGGGGTGGGGATCACCGCCGCGGGCGTCAGCGTGCCGGTCAGCGTCGACTACCGCGACACCGTCACCGACGTCAGCGTCAAGCCCGGCATGACGGTGCACAAGGGCCAGCCGCTGATCACGCTCGATCCCACGCCCTTCCAGGCGCAGGCCGCCGCCCTGCACAGCAAGCAGCAGCTGATCCAGACGGAGATCCAGAACACCCAGGGCCGCATCGCCGTCGCCCAGGCGAGAGGCGACGGCCAGCAGGTCGCCGCTCTCAACGCCCAGATCAGCAGCTACCAGGGCCAGTACGTGATCGTGCAGCAGCAGATCGAGATCGCCCAGGGCCGCGGCACCCAGCTGCTCGCTCCCATGGACGGCGCCATCGGCGAGGTGAGGATCCTCCCCGGAGCCGTCGCCGCCGCCGGGGCGGTGCTGCTCACGGTCGTCGACAACGCCCACATCCAGGTCACCGCCAGCCTTCCCATCAGCGACCGCCAGTTCGTCACCGTGGGCATGCCCGCCGACATCAACGTGACCCCGTCGCCGGGCAGCACCACCTCCGGCCCGGTGCTCACCGGCACGGTGGTGCAGATCGCCGCCGGTGCCAGCGGGGCCGGCCAGGTCTTCCAGGCCACCGTCGACGCCCCCAACACCGCGGACCGCGGCGTGCTCCCCGGGCTCCAGGCGTACGTGCGCGTCAGCGTCAGCCGCTCCAGCCCGGTGGTGGTCTCGACGCTGGCCGTGCTCCAGGTCGACAGCTCTCCCACCGTCTGGGTGGTCGACGGGCAGGTGGCGCATGCCCGCAGCGTCCAGGTCGGCATCTCCGACGGCGGCTACCTCGAGATCCTCAACGGGCTGAAGCCCGGCGACCTCTGCGTCATCGTCGGCAGCCAGCTGCTCAACGACGGCAGCCCGGTGCGCGTCACCCGGACCATCGGCTAGCCGCCGGCGAAGGCGAGGCTCAGGCGGGGATCGCCGCCGCCGGTGGGGACCGCCGCGCCGGCCGGTGCCGCCATCCCGCCTCGCGACCGGGCAGCTCGACGACGGTGACCACCGGCCGAGCCCCTATCCCAAGGAGGCCCAGGCCCGGCGCGAGCAGGTGCTGCGGCATGGAGCTCGCCCGGATGCGCAGCCTCGCGCTTCGTGCGCCAGTGGCTCGGCGCGCTGATCGACTACGACGAGGGCAGGGGTGCAGCGGAGATGGTGCTCACCCTGAGCCGCCACCTGGAGTGCGGCGGCAACCACGATGCCACGGCGAGCGCGCTGAAGGTCCACCGCAGCACCCTGAGGTACCGGCTGCAGCGCATTCGCGAGATCTCGGGGCTCGACCTCGGCGACCCCCAGACCGCGTTCAACCTGCTGCTCGCCTCTCGGGCCCGGCAGACCCTCGCGGCGGTGCGGGGCGAGCACGCCTGAGGATCGTGGTCGCCGCCGCGGAGCATCCGGCCACCGGGACTACCTCCCGAGGAGCCCGGCGACCGCCGTGGCGACGGTGACCGCGACCACCACCACCGCGAGGGTGATCAGCCGGCGAGCCGCGCCGTCGAGCCGCGCCGGCCGGTGGCGGGCGAGGATGCCGCCCGCCGTGATCGGCGCCGCGGCCAGGATCATCAGGGTGATCCCGAACACGAAGAGGGGGGGACGTCCCGGCTCGCCGAGCCCGATGCTGAGGGCCCCGAGCATGAAGGCGAAGAAGCCGCCCAGGAAGAGCCCGGTCCCCGCCAGCGGCAGGAGCCCGGCCAGCCCTCGGGTCGGATCCGTCCGGCCCACGGAGGCGGGTCTCCGCCAGGGCTCGACCCCGACGATGGCGGCTGGCTGGAGCACATCGAGGCGCTGCAGCCGCCGGGCGAGGGCGGCCGCGCCGGTGGCGGGACGCTCGGCGAGCGCTCGCAGGATCCGGCGACCCTCCTCGTCCGCGCTCAGCCACTCGACCACCCGTCGAGCCAGCTCGGCATCTGCGCCGGCGCCGTCGTCCCCGCGGTCAACCGGCCGGAAGACGGCCTGCAAGGTCGGCTCCACGCTGTTCCCTCCTGCTCTCGACAGACAGTTGATGCCCGACGGCCCCTCCCCGTCAAGGGTTTCCGGGCAATGCCTGCAGCGACCATGAGACCTTAACCGGGGCTTTTCACCGCCCTCATCACTCGTCAGGTGATCTCGGTCACCCGCCGGCCGGCCGGCCTGGCAGCGATGATCGTCAGCCCCTCCGCCGGGAGAGGCGCGGCGTTGCCGACGAGGGCGGCGGTGAGGAGGACGGCGACGGTGCCCGCGGCAGCGTGGAGGCGGACCGTCCGACCGAGAGGGACCAGGTGTGGGACAGCAGACCGGTCTGCGGATCGACGCCGAAGGCCACCCACCAGTTGGCCACGTACGCGGCCGCCGCGAGCATCACACCCAGCGGCAGGGTCACGGGGAGCGCGGGGAGCAGGCGGAGCGCTCGGCGCAGGGAGAACCGGCTGACAGAGATCCTTCCCGTCCTGGCGTGCTCGGCGACGAGCAGAGAGCTGATGAGATCGCCGCTGAGGACGAAGAACCGACCATCGACGGGCGGGGTGTCCCGTCGGTGCTCGGCGGTCTACGTGTCGACGTACAGGTTTTTTGTGTCCACTGGTACGCATACCGAACCGCAATGACGTCGTACGGTCTGCATCACAGTGAACTACCCTGACCTCCACTGCAGCAGCTGCGGCCGGCCCTTTGGACGCGTCGAGAGCCACCTCTGCCGTTACGATCCCAGCGGCCGGCTGGTCTGGCGGATACGGAAGTCAGCCGCCCGGGCGGTGGCGGCGGCCCTGGACGGACCGCGGCCAGCCAACGTCGCCAGTGCTGACAACGACCTCGACCCCGTCACATTCTGAGCGTGGATCGACTGCACCCGAGAGGGGCGGGACCCAAGCGTGCGGGCTACGGCGGCTCGGCCTCCAGCTTCCCGCCCGGGCCCCAGTGGATCCGGGCCAACCCCGCAGCCGCCGTCTGATCCTGGGCGCACCACGCGGTCGCCGCGTGCCCGCGGCGCCCTGCCGACGCCGCGGGCTGAACCGGGACGTCCCTCAGGGGAGCTTCGATGCCAGGACGTCAGCGGGAAGGATCTCTGGAGGTGCGGCAAGGAGTCGCTCGGCGTTCGCCATGAGCGCTGCGGCGATCGGCCCGTTGATGTGGGTCTGGCGATCGGTCTCGGACGCGAACGCGTCGACGATCCAGAAGGTGGTCTGGTCGGTGCGCAGCGCGAACCAGACGAGCGTACCCGCCTCGTCGTTCGCGAGTTGGACTGCGCTCGCCAGGAACGCGCCGACCTCGTCGCAGGTGTCGGCCTTGGCCACGATCCGGGCGACGAAGGCTACCGAGAGGGTTGGTGTGGTCGTTGCCATTGGGGCCTCCTGGTGAACGGTCCGCCGGGTGCAGGACCTGAGGCAAGGCTACGCACGCCGGGGCAGGGTTGAGAAGTGGCGGATGCGAACGTTTCCCTATCATTTACGCCATGCGCATCGGGCTGCTGGCCCAGGAGGGGTTCGGTCGCGGATCGCAGCCGCGTGCACCGGCGTGTTCCCGCTCGCCGAGACCGGGATTCTCGACGGCCGACGGGTCACGACGACCTGGTTCCTGACCCCGACCTTCCGCGCCAGATATCCGACCGTGTCAGCCGACCTCGACCGCATGGTCGTCGCCGACGGCCCGATCCTCACGGCCGGCGCGGCCTTCGCCCACGTCGATCTCAGGCCGCCTTTCTCAGCTTCGCCAAGCGCTGGGCAGACTTCGGAGAGGCCAATGCCTTCCTCTGCGGTGCCGCTCTCATGGTCGATGCCTGTGAGAGGAGGCTGCTGGCCCTCGGCGTCTCCCTGGACCGCATCCTCGCCGACCGCTTCGTCGCCACGTGGAGATGAGGGCTCAGCGGGCTCTTGCGCACCAAGCTTGCGCTTGGTAGGCTAAGCACGGCTAGCCTCCCGCCCTGTGCTCCTGACGGGAGTGATCATCGCAACGGAGGGCCTGTGAAATGGAGCGGCTACAACGCGCGGTCGACACAGCCGAGAACATCACGATCTCGCAGTACCGAGCCCGCCACGCCACCGTGTCGACGCCCAGGGTTTCGGTGGAGTGCGGAATGTGTGGCGCTGTGCAGTCGGAGCGTCCGCGTCCAGGTGCGCGCTGGATTGCGATGGACTGCAGGCGGTGCGGTCTACGCAGCCTTGCGCAGCTGATGGATAGGCCGGATGAGGAACCGACGCCCGGACCCGACGGCGATTGGTGGGACGGGCTCGACTCTCGTGGCGTCGGCGATGGTGCCTGAGCTGACCTGAGTGGCGGGGCCTACCGTGCGTCAGCTGCCGAGGGTGGGCGGCTGACGTCGTACCGGCAGATGGACCCGCAGGCCGTCGTGGAGGACCACGGAGACCAGCGCGTGGCCGCGGGCGCCGGCGCGGTCGGTGGCGGCACGGGGCTCGTTGCAGTGGAGGCCGACACGGGGGCCGTCGTGGGGGACTCGCGGCCGGCGGACCCGGGGCCGCGTCGGTGGTCGTCTGCATCCCCGCATCGGACAGCGACGCCTCGCCGAGAGCCCTCGGAGGGCTTGCCCAGCGCTCCGTACTGGCTCAGGCCAAGGCCCGTGGCCACGGTGCGGCGTAGGCCGACCGTCTGCACTGATGAGCTCGGGGGTGGCGTATCCTCGGCGGGCATGAGCCGCTCCCGCCCGATCCTCTACTCGTTCGCAGCCTTCTTCGCGGTCATCGCCGTCGTGGACCTGGCCGTCCGGCCGACGCACTACCAGCGGTCGCTGGCGCTGTCGCTGGTGCTCGCGGTCATCCTCGGCGGCATGGGCGTGGTCCGTGGGGGGCGGCCAGGCGGCTGACCCCGCTGCTCCCAGGTTGCCACCCGCGCCACGTCAGCGAGCTGGTGGGCGTCGCCCTCGGACGACGGCGACAAGGCCGGCGATGGCAGCAACCGCGACGACGAGCACCACGAGCACCGTGGCCCAGGCAGGCCATCCCGAGCCGTACGTCGTCGGCGGGGAGCCTCCCACGACAGCACCTCCAACCCGCATCGGAGCCGTTCAAACGTCTCGGGTTTCCGGCCGGAGCTCGAGCTCCCAGCGGAACCGCCCACCCAGTATACCGACGGTGCGAACGGGCGAAGACCTCTCCCGACGCACTCTCTGTGCCCTCATCGTATGGCCGCTCAGGACAGAAGGCGACGTGTCGAATTGTCTCGCGGGGACGGATGCTCATCGACCGATGATCGCTACGCTCCTCAGCATCGACGGGTCGGTTCACCCACACAGGAGGAGCGGTCGCATGAAGAGATGGATCCTGCTGGCCGGGCTGGCCGTCGCCACCTCGTCGGTCGTCGCCGCTGCACCTCGGTCACACGTGCCCGCGAAGCCGCCTGCTCCCGTGTGCCAGCTGAGCAGTGACAGCGCAACTGTCGCCGCCGCGGACGGGTGCCCCTACACCGGCGGCGGCTACTGATTCGATCGGGATCGGCGGTCGCGGGAACGAGCCGGGGCACGAGCGCGTGATCGGCGAATGGGGCAAAGGCCGCGCCCCGTGAGCAGCGTGCGCTGCACGCGCCTGTCATGTCAGAGGGTCAGACACATGGTCGCAGAGTGGCTCAAACCGCAGGGGCGGCGTGGGACCGCATTGGCGGCCTCTCGGAACGGACCGGGAGCCGCTGGTCTCCGCCACCCTGATGGGCACGATCTCGGGCGTCGATGCTACACGAGGCTCATGGATGCGGTTGACACCGTCCTCGACAACCTCGAGGAACTCCACCTCCGCGACCGTCACCAGGTGCCCACCGCCTACACGGCATATCTGGAGCACCTCACCGCCATGCTCCCGGCCGACGTGCGATGCGAGCTACGAACCGGCATTCCGATCGTGCGCCTCATGGAGACCCTGTACGACATCCAGGGGAAACTGATGGCCCGCAGATCAGAACGGATGGTGGACCGAGTGGCATCGTCACGCCGGCTGGAGCGTCCGGCGTCCATCCCGGGATTCGTTGGTTGACGCCCGGACGTCTCCCGTATGTGAAGAGCGGAATCCCTGTCACATCCTGCCGCCACCGAGGGTAGTACCTGGTAGAAGCTGACGTCGGTCGCACACGGAGGGAGCCGCACGGATGGGGATCGAGAGCTTCGAGGCCCTCATCCAGCCCCTGTACAGGGAGGCCTTCCGCCTCGCCTTCGCAATGCTCCAGAACGTCGCGGACGCAGAGGATGCCGTGCAGGACGCGACGATCCGCGCGTGGAGGAGCCTCCCTCGCTTCCGTGCGGGCGAGGACGTCCAGCCCTGGTTCCTGACGATCGTCGCCAACCGTTGCCGGACCCGACGCCGGGCCGCGCGCGCTCGCCTCCGCGAACTGGCCGGCGCGAGCTACGAGGATCGGTGGCCATCCTGGCTGGAGGAGCGAGGAGACCTCCATCGGGCAATTCGCAGCCTGGACCCTGTGTCCCGCCTCGTCGTCGTGCTTCGCTACTACTGCGACCTTTCCTACGACGACGTGGCCGCCATCTCGGGCCTGTCGACCACCGCGGCGCGCGCGCGCGTGTCGCGAGCTCTGCGACGGCTTCGTGGCCACCTCATTGTGTCGGGGGTGACCGCGTGATGGACAACCTCTACGACGAGGCCGTGCGGGCTGCACTGCACCGGACGCTCGACGACATCACACCGCGACCGGACGCGTTCGGGCGCGCGATGGCGGCGGTACGAGCCGAGGCCGCTCGTTCGAGGGTCTCGGTCCGACCCTGGCGAGGTGCACGTCCGCCACTGTGGCGTTGCTTCCGCCCTCTCGTCGTCGCGCTCCTCCTCTCGGTGGCGGTGGGTGGTGTCGGTGCCGTCCTGGGGATGCACGGTCGCCTCGGCGAGCGTGGCATCGGCGCCGGGGGCCCTTGGAACGGCACGACCAGGAGCACACCGACGCGCCACCGCTCGATGATGGCGTACGACCCTGGACGAGGGTACGTCGTCATGTTCGATCCCACTGGCAACGGAAGTGCACAGACCTCGATCTGGGACGGGTCGCGCTGGCACCGTCAGCTGCCGCAGACGTCTCCGCCACCCTCCAGGGCGGCGCTGATGGCGTTCGACCCGACCTCGGCGACGGTGATCCTCTACCTGGATGAGGCGCATTCGAGCTCCTGTCCCGTTCCCGTGCCCTCCGGCCCCGCGGGGGGTCACCCCAGCAGCCACCGCGACGGCTGCGCTGGACCCGAGACCTGGAGCTGGGACGGGAACAACTGGCAGCAGAAGGACCAGGCTTTCGGACCACCCAGCACCGGTGTCGAGCTGGCGCTCGATCCCACCCTCAAGAGTCCGGTTCTGCTGACCGACTCGGGTTCATGTGCCACCACGGCCTGGCGGTGGACCGGAGCCACCTGGACCAGGGCGACCACTGCTCCCGGCCCCGCACGGAGCGCGGCAGAGGACTTGATCACGGATCCCGCATCCGGGCACCTGGAACTGATCACGACGAGCTATTCGGGCTACGGCCCGATCGGCGATGGGCCTCCCGAACCGTGCAACGCGCCGGCGTCGACGTGGCAGTGGAATGGATCGTCCTGGCATGAGCAACCCTTCGGCCCACCGGGCCCCACCGGCCCGTTCATCGGTGCCACGGACGACGTCTCGGGGCAGATCGTGGTGTTCACCGACAGCGGAGAGACGTGGACGTCGGACTCGGGCACCTGGGTGCGGCAGCACCCACGTCATGCTCCCACCGCGCGAATCAGCCCTTCCATGGTGTTCGACGGTGGGCATCACGAGGTGCTGTTGTTCGGCGGAGTCGATGGACACGGACCGCTGGAGGACACCTGGACCTGGGATGGATCCGACTGGACTCAGGAGTGAGGCGCCACCCATCCACCCAGGGACTCCACCGATCTCCAGAACTCCACACACAGGCCCGAGGGTCGGTCCCGCCGCCCTCGGGCCTTTCCTCCATCGCCGGCCGCTCAGCGAGGCGATGGTCCGAGGGGATCCGCTCGCCGAGCGGCTGCAGACGGTGCCGGCCAGGCTGCGTCGGAGCTGATCGCGCCAACGCGGGACCGATGCGGCACCATACCCGGCGGAAGCCAAACTGGAGACCGACAGGCAACCGGGATGCGCCTCGATGGCGGGGCGAAGGAGGCAGGATGAAACGGATCATTCAGGTCGTCGTGGTCATGGCGGTGATGCTCGTCGGGTTCGGATCAGCGGCGCTCGCCACCGCCGGACAGGGCGACGTTCAGCGAGTCGACGTCGGGCGCGGCACCCATCCGAACGGCGGAAGCATCAGGTTCGACGCGGGCCATCAGACGGTCGTCTACACGGCGACGTTCGCGCCCGGGGCCACCTCCGGATGGCATCGCCATCCGGGGGCGGTGATGGTGGTCGTCAAGTCCGGCACGCTGACCACCTACGGCCTCTCCCATCCCCCCTGTGTGGCCCAGGACATCCCCGCCGGGCAGACGTACTTCGAGCAGGACGCTTCCACCGCACCCTGGCCGCACTTCGTGCGCAACCGCGGGACGGTTCCGACGGAGATCGCGGTGGTCGCCTTCAACGTCCCCATCGGGGGGCCTGCACGGGTCGAGGCGGATGCTCCCAAGGAGTGTGTCAACCCGGCATGACGCCGGGCCTTCTGTCGCGCATCTGGTGGTGAAGGACGGGCGGCGCCCGTTTGGTGCTGGCCCCGCGCACGGGCTGTGAAGATGTCCGAATCACGCTCCGTAGAAGGAGAGATCGCGTCGGAATGCACAGCCCGTGCGCCCTCGGTGCCGGTCAGGCTCTCCTCGCAGCCGCGGCGGGCGCTCTCACGGTGGCGGGGGGAGCGGTACCGGTGACCGCCGCTCACCCGTCGCCAGGAGCCGGCCTCTCGTCACCGCCGGGATGCGTGCTCTCGGCGCCGGCGGCATCGACGAAAGGGCCGTCGTCGCGCGATCAGACGGGTCTCACCGGTGATCTCTGCGATCGCATCTACGCCGTCAACAACGTCAGCACCGACGGGGCCAGCTGGACGGTCAGCGTGATCGATCCGCGAGCGATGACCGTCGTCGAGAACATCCCTGTTCGACCCCATCCCCATCACATCTACCCCGTCCCGGGCCGCAACATCGCCTATATCAGCTATCTCACCAGCCGGCACCTGGACGTCCTCGACATGGTGAGCAACAGCGTGGTGGCGCACATCCTCACGGGTTTCGGGCCCCGACATCTGGAGTTCAGCCCGGATGGTCGCCTCGCCTACACCGACGATTTCGTCGGTGACACGGTCACGGCGATCGACACCGCGGCCGGGCGCACCGTCGGCGTGGTGCGGGTGGGGCGTCATCCGAATCACAGCGTCCCCTCGGCCGACGGTCGGTTCCTCTTCGTCGCCAACAGTGGCGAGAGTTCGGTCAGCGTCATCGACACTCGGGTCCTCCGGGTGGTGGACACCGTCACGGTCGGGCTCGACCCCCCGGCGAGGCCGTCGCGTCCATTCGATCTGGCCCTCAGTCCGGATGGCACCCAGGTGATCGTCACCGGTGCGGGCGACAGCTCTCTCTCCTTCATCAACGCGCAGACCAGGACCGAGGTGGCATCGGTCCCCACCGGCAGCCCCCGCACCACCCTGCCGGGGAAGGACCTGGACCCGCAGCTCAACGTCCGTCTGACACCTGATGGCAGCTTCGCCTGGGTTGGCAATCAGTCCGACTCCACCTGGAGCGTGGTGAGCCTCGCGGGGCACCGGCTGGTCGCCGAGCTCCCGGCCGGACTGGGAGCGGACATCCTCTTCCAGCCACCGGCGGGGCCGGCCGCGGGGCTCGGGATCGGAACTGCGCGGCACTCCGGTCGCATGGCCGTCGTCGACCCCCTGCACCCCGCCCTGCTGCGCACGGTCGCCACGGCTGCGGGATCGCACATCATCACCTTCAACCGTGACTGGACGCTGGCCTTCGTCTCCTGTCGCCCCGGCAACGCGGTCTCGGTGATCGATCTCAGAACGTGGACCGACGTGCGTGACATCCCTGTGGGCGTCTTCCCCGACGGCATCGTCTACGTCTGGTTCGTACTCGGCCAAGCACAGACCCACTCCTCCTGAGCCGGAGCGAGGAGATCGACCCGCTCGACGGCGCTGTCACGGTCATTGATCGAGGCAGCGTGAAGCTGATCGTCACCGAGCCGGCCGTGCCCGGCTTGCTCGTGGTGAAGGACACGCCGGTGGCGGCCGTCTCGACAAAGCTCGAGCCACCGCCACCCCCGCCGCCGTCGCCGGTGCCGAGGATGCCGTCACCGCCGCCGCCCCCGCCGACGAAACCGCCGCCACCGCCACCTCCGCCGCCGGCGTAGAGATTGCAACAGCCACCGGCACCGCCGGTACCGCCACCGCCGGGGACGCCGTCGCCTCCCAGGCCACATCCGCCGAGGCCGGCAGAAGCGCTCTGACCCCCCATGACGCCACCCGGGAGACCGGCTCCCAGGGAGCCGAAGGGACATCCGCCCCTCCCACCGTCACCGGTTCCGCGCGCGACCCCTGCGCTGCCACCTCCGCCTCCGACGTCGCCGCCGCCCCAGCCGCCGCCCCCACCGCCCCCGCCGGCCACCACGAGGGTGGTGGCGGCGGTGAAGGGGCATGGTGCACAGGCTCGCAGGTCGGACTCCCCACCACCGCCACCGCCGCCGGCACCGCCACCACCGCTGCTGGTGGGACCAAGGCCACCACCGGCGGCACCGTTGCCACCACGGCCGCCACCACCAGCGCCTCCCGCGCCGCCGATGTACCCGTTGACGCTGCGGCCGGGAGATCCCACATTCACGATGAGGGTGGTCCCCGGGGTGACCGCGATATCGGCGGTGATCAGGGCGCCGGTGCCTCCAGGACCACTGCTGCCGCCAGGGCCACCGCCGTCGCCGCCCAGACCACCGCTGCCACCGTCCGGGAGCTGGCCCCCATCACCGCCCGAGGCACCGATTACCACCACGTGCAGGGTGGGAACCCCAGCCGGGACGGTGAAGGTGTCATCCCCCGGCCTGGTGTACGTGCACGTCGGCGGCGAGCCTCCGAGGGTTCCGCCGCTGCCACACCCGACGCTGGCGCGCGCCTGCCCCAGGGCAGTGACGGGCGGTCCGACCACGGCGGCCAGCACCACCGCGAACGCGACCGTCGATGGGTGCATCCATCCCGTGATGCACTTCCGGCAGCTCCTGTCCACTCCCGTCGCCCCCTGTCGATCCAGCCCCTCCGAGTGTCGACAGGAGAGCCACAGAGCGCCCCCTGTGGCGCCCCACCGAGGTTCGCCACCCGAAGCATATCGAGGCGACGCACTGCGGCGACTGGTCCCAGTCGGCCAAAGAGGGGCCGACATCCGCGACTCCGGGGACAGGGCTCCAGGCGGGAGCGTCATCCCATGATGGCATCCATCCCCGAGGCGGACAACATGGGGTGGCAAAGTTTGTCCAGAAGGACATGACCTCACAATTTGCGTTCCCCTAATCTCGCGATCACCCAGGGAGAACCGCAGGTCCCAGGGAGAGCACAGCGAGACGACCTTCGCTCACGTTGCGTGCGTGAGACGAAGCCGCATCGGGGGTCACGGAGGTTCTGTGTATTCGGAGGCAGGCTCAGTTGTGACGACAGTCGTGGCAGCCCAGGTGGGTATGGAGGTGGCTACTGAGAAATAGCGACTCCGAACGTCGAGCCAGAAGCCACCTGCGCGCAAACATCAGACGTTGCGCTTTAGGCCGAACTGACAAGGAGGCGGGATAACAATGGAGCGTGCGCACAGACGCACCCTCTCGGTACACGGGCGCTGGGCCGTCGCAGGGGCGGCCCTGGCCATTGCGGCCGCTGCGTGCGGCGGCGGTAATGGTTCCGCGTCCCTGACGGGTCAGGGTACGGGACGGGGTCAGTACAGCAGCGGCGGTGCTCAGGGGGCTCCCGGTGCCGCAGAGGCGGCCCCGGCTGCTCCGGGTGCCCCGGCCCCGGCTGCTCCGGGAGCAGCGCAGGCGGCCCCGGTTGCCCCAGGTGGCGCGGCCGGATACGCTGCACCAGGCAGCTCTGTCCAGGGTGCTGCTCCGGCGGCACAGCCCGGTGCGGCGAAGAATCAGCTGCCCAACCCGGTCGGTGGCCAGGGGGCCGCAGGCGCGGCTGGCAGCAAGGCCAGTGCACCCGGCGCCTCTGACGTCGGCGTCACGGCAGCCACGATCACGCTGGGTCGAATCGACTTCGAGTCCGCGACCCGGAGCCTGGGCTCGATCATCGCTGAGCCGAGCACCGTCGTCGAGCAGGGCATCGTCGACTGGATGAACCAGCAGGGTGGGATCAACGGCCGCAAGCTCGTCCTGCTCAAGTGCGACGACGGCGGTGACATGACCCGCGCGGTGGCCTGCTACCAGAAGATGAAGAGCCAGGTCTTCATGTTCATGCCCTCCGAGACGTGGCTCACCGAGATCGCCCACCAGTATGTCGACCGGGACAAGGTCCCGATGATGACCTGGGGGTGGTTCCTCAGCGAGTTCACCGATCCCTACATGTTCCCCTGCCACGCCAACGGGGAGCACGAGGCCGTTGCCGAGACCAACTGGGTCCTCGCCCACAAGCAGATCAAGACGGCGGGCATCGTGTACCTGAACGTGACCGAGGACATCAACGCGGCGAACGCGTCGGCGAAGATCCTCGAGGATCACGGCGTCAAGGTCGTCCAGAAGATCCCCCAGGAGTGGGACTCCCCGGACGAGTCGCAGCATGTGCTGGCGCTGCGCGTCGCCAATCCTGATATCGTCTTCGGCTTCAGCTGGCCGGGACCGAATGCCAAGCTCCTGCACGACGCGGATGAGCAGCACTGGGCTCCCGCCAATGGCTACTATCTCAATCATCTGACCCTGGATCCGGGCTACGGTCCCGTGTACGGGAGCTACATCAAGGGCAAGGTCACCGCGATCACGTCCTTCGTATACCCGCCCGATGCGGCTCCCGGCAACAGCTTCTGGGAGATGATCACCAAGAACTTCGGCGGATACAACCTCGAGGGCCTCCGCTGGAAGTATGCGGCCGGGCACCACGTCACCCAGGGCTCGGTGGCCTGCATGCGGATCGCATTCAACGTCCTCAAGGAGCTGGGGCCGAACCCCACCCGTGCGGCGTTCATCGACTACCTCGAGTCCCACCAGTTCGACTCCGGCATGGGTATCGTCATGCGCTGGCCGAAGGGCAACCACAACATGGACCCCTACGCCTACAACCGTGAGTACCTGTACCAGTGGGTCGACAGCACCGTCGCGGGCCCCGGCGGCAACGGCGGCTACGACGAGCAGCGGATCCTTCCCGACCCGGTCTACCGGCCGGAGATCGAGCCGTGCAAGTCCCCGAAGGTCGAGGAGTGCCGGCCCATGCAGGAGCCGGGGTCCATCCTCCACGGAGCAGGGCTCTACTACCACGATCAGCCGTACTACAACTGAGTAGGAACACCGGGACTCTCTGAATCCTCACATCCCAGAGTCCCTCGCCTCAAACATCCGGGGGAGCATCCGCTTCCCCGGATGCCAGGCGACAACGGCCTGGGCATCATCAACAAGTGAAGGGTTGAAAGGAACTACTACGTGGCAATCCTGATCTCCGCCTCGTTCATCGGGCTGATGTTGGGCACCGTCTATGCCCTCATGGCGTTCGGAATCGTTGCGTGCTATCGGATCAGCCGTGTCGTGAACCTGGGAATAGCTGGGATTGCGGCGTGGTGCGCCGGTGCGTATTGGTGGATGGCCGACAAGTGGGGGGCGCCCCTCGTGGTCGCGCTCATCGTGGCGATCCTCATCGGGACGGCGATGGGCGGGCTGTTGGGCGTGATGGTGGTGCGCATGAAGAGGTGGCCGGTGGGCCTGCTCATGATCATCACGCTGTCCGTCAGCCTTCTGCTCTTCTGGCAGTCCGACACCTGGCTGCCGTCCTTCAACCCCACGGTCCCCTCACCCTTCGGAGAGGGCGGGTTCAGCCTGTTCTATGCGCAGGTCAACTGGTCCGACGTGGGGACCTTCCTGACCTGCCTGCTGGTGGTGGGCCTGTTGACGGTGCTCATGCGCATGACCCGCTTCGGACTGTTCACGCGGGCCATCTATGACGATCCGCCGGGAGCGGCGACCCTGGGGATCCCCTTCAATGTGGCGGTCGTCGGCATGTGGGCCCTGGGTGGGGCGCTGGCGGCGCTGGGAGGGGTGCTGGTGACGCATCGCAGCCTGCTGCAGTCGGACCTGCTCCTCTTCATCGCCGTGTGGGGGCTGGCGGCTGCAACGCTCGGTGGGCTGGAATCGTTCGTCCTGGCCTTCGTCGGAGGGCTCTCGCTCGGCATCGCCGAGGGGGTCGTGGGCGGAGACTTCGGCTCGTCGCTGCCGCCGGGCGTCGAGAACCTTGCCTCGGTGGCGGTGATGGCGGCTGCGGTTCTGTACGCGGGCATCAAGCGTCGCGGTCAGATTACGGAGGTGACGGCGTGAAGACCTCGACGGTCGAACCGGGCACCGCGCCCCATACCGACACTGTGAGTGCGCCGCCAGCGAGTTCGGCGGTGGCGAGCCGTGCTGCCGGTCTCAGGAACTTCACCGATCGCCTGGACCGCCGGCTGGAGCGCCTGCGCCGGGGCCATTCGTGGACAGAGCTGCGACTGCCCATTCTCTGCGTGGTCCTCGCCGTCGGGGGCTTCCTCCTCCTTCCCGACGATTTCCTGTACGCGGGTGCGACAGCGCTGTCGTCCGGCGTCATTGGGATCGGCCTCTTCTTTCCCATGGCCACGCTGCGTGAGCTGTCGCTCAACGCCGCGGGACTGGCGGGGGTGTCGGCGTACACCTACGCGCACCTCGCATCGAGCGGCACGGCGTCGAAGGGCGTCGGTGGGATCATCAACGGCCTGATCGTGGCCGTGCTCGCCGTGATGAGTATCTCGGTGATCGGCGGTCTGGCGGCGCTGGTGGTGACCGGGCTGTACTTTCTCGTCGCGTCGCTGGTCATCCAGGCGGCGATCGAGAAGGTGGCCTTCTCCATCTCCGGGTTCACCGGTGGTGCGGCCGGCTGGTTCGTGCCCCAACCCGATCTCGGCACCGGCTGGTTCGACACCAGCCGGGCGGTGTACCTCATCGTGGCGGCGGTGACGCTGGCGGCGACGTGGATCACCTACCGTGTGTTGCGGTCGCGGTTTGGCATGCACGCGACCGTGGTCGGCCAGGTGCCCGAGGGTGCCACCGCCGTGGGGCTGCGGAACTGGCTGCTGAAGCTCTCTGTGTTCGCCTACGCGGGTGCGCTGATCGCTCTGGGCGGCATTCTGCTCGCCTTCTCGAATGGCACCCCGCCGGCGACGGCCCGGTTCGGTCTGGTGTGGTCGGTCATCTACCTGGCAATCCCGATCGCCAGCGGCCTGAAGGATCTGTCCGGCGTGTTGCTGATGGCGGTGATCTTCACCGTCACCCCCATCGTGATCGAGCCGTGGAATGTCGCGCCGAACCTGGTGTCGGGAATGATCCTCCTGGTGGCGACGATCCTCGGCTTCTACCGCGGGCGGTGGTGGACGATCATCAGGGACACCTACTGGAGGATTCGTGGGGTGACCCCGGCTGCGGCGACGGCCGCGGTGGAGGGCGCATGAGATGGCGAAGGCATGGCCATCTCACTGTGAGGTCTGCGGGGGGTGGCATCAGATCGGCCCCGTCTGCCCCAATGCTCCGGCCCCTTCCATGAGCAAGGACGTTGGTCTCGAGGCCGGTCTCGACCAGGAGGTGGTCAAGGTGGTTGCCCAGGAGATCGCGATCGTCCGTCAGGAGGTGGAGCGCAGCAGGAGCGAGCTGCTCGAGCGCATCGACAGGCTGGAGGGGCACGGCGGCCCAGTCGAGCGGGGGGGTGATGGCCTCGGCATCACCGAGACGATGGGAGGGTGGCTGGCGGTGTTCGCCGTGGCGGCGCTGGCCTTCTCGGTGATCATGGCGCTGGCGCAGTCCATGGATGTGTGGGCGGGCGCCCTCATCGTTGCCGGGTGCTTCGCCGCTCTGTGCGCGGCGGCGCTCGTCGCGGAGCGTCTGCTGGGAATCGACGTGTCGGAGGCGGTCCGTCGGACGCTTCGGACCGGAGACGGTCCGTTGGCGCCCGACTCATCCGATGGTCAGAAGTGGTCGCGCCGGGTGACTGAGCTGCGTCCGACCGGGGCCGCCGCCGGCAGCAACGGCGGCGACAGCCACGGACATGGCATGGGGACGACGACCCTGATCGGCCGAGCCGAGACACGACGGCTCGCGCGAGAGCGGATCGGCCAGCCTCAGGGTCTTCAGGGCGAGGGGATCGTGGTCAACTTCGGCGGCGTGCGCGCCGTCGACGACGTGAGCATCCGACTTGCTCCGGGGGAGCGCTTGGGAATCGTGGGCGCGAACGGCGCCGGGAAGACCACGCTGTTCAATGCCCTGACCGGCTTCGTGCCCCTCGATCAGGGACGGGTGTCCCTGGGGAGCCAGGACATCACCGGGTGGCCGAGCTTCGTGCGGGCGCGAGCGGGGATCCGTCGCACCTTCCAGAAGCCGCGGCTGTCGGACACCCTGACGATGGAGCAGAACATCGGCGTGGGGCATCGCGACATCCCCCAGGCGCAGTGGAACGAGCGCGTCGGGTTTCTGCTCGAGCGTTTCCATCTCGCCGACAAGCGGGGTGTGCCGGTGGGCGCGCTCCCGTTCGGCCAGCGGCGCGAGGTGGAGGTGATGCGTGCACTGACGCGCACCCCCCACGTGCTGATGCTGGACGAGCCGGCCAGCGGACTCGAGGGGCCGGAGGTCGAGGGGCTCCTCGAGACCCTCATGGAGCTCCAGGCGGACGAGGGCTGGGGGCTGATCGTCATCGAGCACGACCTGCAGTTCATCACCACCCTGGTGCAGAACCTCATGGTGATGGAGGACGGGATCCTGATCATGGAGGGGCCGACGCACGACGTCCTCACGGATCGCCGGGTCCGCCGCATCTACCTCGGGGAGGCAGTGGGAGCGTGATGAGCCACTTCACCATGGCGGGCTCGCAGCCAGAGACCACCGCGGCCACCCAGGCCGTCCACGCAGGCCTGGTCGTGCAGGACATCCGAGTCTCGTACGGTGCGGTGCCGGCAGTCCGCGGGGTGACCCTCGAGTGCCGGCCCGGGCAGATCATCGGAGTGGTCGGACCCAACGGGGCGGGGAAGACCAGCCTGCTGACGGGGATCGCCGGCATCGCGCCGATGCTGGGCGGCTCGGTGTCGGGCTCCGTCTCCCTCGACGGCCGCGACCTGACCCGCTGGGCCGGGCACCGGCGGGGTCAGGCGGGCATCGTCTACATGGCCGAACGGCGGCGGGTATTCCCCTCGCTGTCGGTGCGAGAGAACCTCGAGGTGGGCGGGTGGGGGCTCGACAAGACGGAGGTGAAAACCCGCGTCGAGAACATCTATCGCATCTTCCCCCGGCTGGCCGAGCGTGCGGGCGTGCCGTCGTACCGGCTGTCGGGCGGCGAGCAGCGCATGCTGTCCATCGGACGGATGTTGTTGAGCGGGGCACAGTGCCTCCTTCTCGACGAGCTCTCGCTGGGCCTCGCCCCGCGCATCGTCTCGGAGCTGATCGGCACCATCCGCTCGGTGGCGGCCGAGGGGCGGACAGTGATCATCGTCGAGCAGTACCTCGGGGTGCTTCTCCAGATGGCCGACCTCATCCATGTCCTGCAGCGTGGGAGGTTCGAGTTCTCCGGAGCGGGACAGGAGGCCCAGGACTGGCTCGAGCACCATGGGTTCTCGGTCCATGCCGCGACGGCCGCCGCGCGTGCACAGGCGACGAACATGTCGAGCTGGAATGCTCATGTGCAGGAAACGGGAGGATTGAAGTGAAGAGCTTGGGGCGCGTCACCAGCAGGATATTGCTGGTGACGGTGGGCGTCGGGCTGATCGTGGGAGGCGGGCCGCTCTGGCACGCCGTCGCCGACGACAGCGTCGCGGGCGGCGACTGCATCACCGACTACCATGCCCAGGGGTGGACCCTGGCGGTCGGAGAGGGGCTGGAGATTCCCGCGGAGAACGTGGCGGGACAGCCGTACGTGCTCGGCGGTCTGATCGACCAGCCGGTGTCCCACGCACGGGCGTCGAGCGGCTACCCCGGGTACATCGGGGAGGCGGTGTACTCGCTGGCCTCGGACAAGGCGCCGCCGTGGCCGGAGGAGGCGGAGGCCTTCTATCCGAAGCCGAGCAGTGGCTTTGACGCCGATGCCCACGACTACGGGCCGTTGATGTACAGCAAGGCGATCACCAAGCCCACCTCGCTCCTGGCGGAGGCGAGCGTGGGGAGCGTCGGTGCGCTCCCCGGCGTCGGGAATGTCGGCCCTGCACTGGCGCACATCGACCAGACCTACGACGGGCAGAGCATCCATGGGCTCCAGCAGGCGGTGGCCTACGACGTGGCCGTGGGTCCGCTGCACATCGGCCAGATGACGTCGGTGCTCAAGTGGACCAACGATGGGACCGAGCACGGCACGAACGAGACCTGGACCGTCAAGTTTGACAATGTCGAGGCGAACGGCCAGGTCGTCTCGTCCGCGTCCGGTGACGGCTTCTCGTTCCAGGGCGGGCAGCCCCAGCCGGGGCCCCAGGCGCGGGAGCAGACGGTGGCGGCGATCAAGCAGCTGGACGATGCACTGATGAAGGCGGGGGTGGGAGCCATCGACATCCATTTCGGCCCCGCCCGCCACGACGTCTCGGCGGGTCACATCGACCTCAACGGAAGTGCGGTGACCATCCGTCTCGCTGATGAGGCCAAGAAGGGCACCATCGGTCAGGCGGCCTCCCTGCAGTTCGGGCGCACCCAGCTCGAGGTGCTCGCCGGTCGGGGCTCATGCGACAACGCCAAGGAGGCGAACAACGACTACAAGCCAGGCGATCTGCCCACCGGGCCCAACATCCTCCTCACCCCGGAGCCGGAATCTGCGCATTGGATGCCGGGTCTGCCGGCGGTGGGCGCGAGGGGTGCGCCCGCAGTGACCACGCATGCGCCTGCGGTCACGCCCACGCGGGTACAGGGCGCTGCGCCCACGACGTCCACGGGCGTGGCGGCACTCCCGGTGGCGCCACTGGCGCCTGAATCGCCGGTTGTGGACAGGGTCCGCCAGATCATCCTCCCGGCTCTGCCTCCCCCGGGTGCCGACGCTCCGGGAGCACCGGTGCAGCAGCCCGACCTGGAGGGCGGTGGCGGTCTGATGCCATGATCTGGAGGAGGCGAGCATGCGCAGCGCGCGCAGGAGCAGGAGCATGAGCAGCACACGGAAGTGGTTGCGCATCGCGCTGGTGGGCGGCCTTGGTGCCGTTGGACTGGCGCTGGCACTCCAGCTCGCCGCCCCCCACCGGGTGCAGGCGCACGCCCGACTGACGGGCGTGCAGCCTGCCCCCAACTCGACCGTGCCAGGACCCCTGAAGCAGGTGCTGGTCCAGTACAACGAGCCCGTCGACAAGGACCTGTTCCGCGCCGAGGTGGACGCGAAGGAGGGGTCGGCGTTGGCGGGAAAGCCCGTCTTCGTCGACCCCAGGACGGTCTCGCTCCCGCTGCGCAGCGGCGTGTCGGGGGCACTGGTGGTCACCTGGCTGGCGGTGGGCCTCGATGCGCATCCGGTCCAGGGGCAGTTCCTGCTCGGTGTCAGTGCCCCGGGTGGGGCGGCGGCACTCCAGAAGGACCTCACATCGGCGGCGTCGCACCTCGGCGATTTCGAGAGCGGTGCCGGCAGCGGGGGTCTGCTCGCCGCCATCGAGGCGGGGAGGGCGGTGGAGATCGGCCTGCTCTACCTGACCCTTGGCATCGTGGCGCTCGGAATCCTGACACTGGGGCCGCGCCGCCGCGCCAGGGGCGCCCCGTCCGGTGCGATGAGGATGGCCAGCGTGGGTGCCATGAGCATCGTGGTCCCCACGGTGCATCGAGGGTACCGAGCCCTGCTGGCCGCGAGCGTGGGCTCGGCGCTGCTGATGCCCCTCCTCTTCGCCCTGTATGCAAGCCGGCTCACGCAGGTGATCTCCGGAATCGGCGTCGGGCGCGTCATGTTCTCGTCGATCGGGGTGCAGTGGACGGTCAAGCTGGTTCTCTGGGCAGCCCTGGCTGCGGTGGTGACCGTGGGGATCCGACACACAGCGCAGGGGCGGCAGCTGGACCGCCGGCTCATCCTGGCCCCGGTGGTGCTCGCGCTGGCGCTGGCCGGGGCCTTCGTCAGCGGGACCCACGTCGGCACCGGGAGCGCCGACCCGAGCCTGCTGTACATCCCCGTGATGGCCGGCCACATCCTGCTGACCGCATTCTGGGCGGGCGGGCTGTTCGCCCTGCTGGTGCTGGTCTTCCCGATGGGTGACGCCACGTACGTCTGGGCGGTGATCGGTCGCTTCTCCCGGGTCATGACCGTGACCGCGGGAATCATGGTGGCGAGCGGGGTGGTTGTCCTGGTGAGGCTGCTGGCGAACTTCAACGCGCTCTGGTGTACCGGCTACGGGGTGACGGCGGGCTTCAAGGTGCTGATCGTGACCCTGGCCCTGAGCGTTGGGCTCGTGAACAACCGGCTCGTGGCTGCTCACCGGAACTACGAGGCACTCCCCGCCGTGACCCGCCAGCGGCTGCGGCGAGGCGGACCGTCGCTGGTGCTGATGCGGCGTGTCGTCCTCTGCGAGGCAGCCCTGCTCCTCGGCGTCCTCGTGCTGGCGGCGGTCCTCGGGGAGTCTCAGCTGCCGCCGCTGTTGAGAAACGTCTACCTCCCCGGCGAGGGGCAGGACGCCGGGTATGTCACAACCTCCGGGCTGTTCGGATCAGGCTGCATCAGGTAGGCGACGAGGATGGCGAGGAAAGGCTCCGGTTGGAAGCGCCGGGACAGGCAGAGGGAGAGGCAGGGGGCGCCTCCAGCACCGCCCTCGACGGCAGAGGCAGCAGCGCCCGAGCGCCGCCATCGCCGGAGCGCGGTGGCGGCTGCGATCGCAGGAGCCCTCGCGGTGGTGGGCCTGAGCGTCGTCCTCATCGTGCGCGGGACCACCCGCCAGGACGCGGTCCCCGGATCGCCAGGCGCTGCGTCGGCGGGCTCGTATCGCGTCGTCTACCGGGTGGACGACAGCGTGGACTCGCAGTCCCAGGCCCAGACGGAGACCGATGTCCTCGACGTGGAGCGACCCGATCATCTGCGCCTCGAGCATCGTGAGGGCCCGCCCCCCGGTGGCCGTCTGCTCGGGGGCAGCGTGGTGAACCGGCAGGACAGCATGAACCTGCCCGACGATTACGCGGTATCGGCGACACCCCGGACCATCCCCAACGAGCTGCAGATCTACTCGGAGCCGGTCCTGCGGGCCGCGGTCCAGGCGGGAAAGGCGGAGAGCCTGGGGACGGCGACGGTGATCGGCCGCCAGTGTATCCGGTATCTGTATCGGAACTTCGGGAACGAGGCCCTGAGCAGGGGGAGTGACCAGGACCATGTGGAGACCTGCGTCACCACGGACGGCGTCATGCTTCGCGAGGCGATCACCGCCGGCGGCCGCCAGGTGCGCCTGCTGCAGGCGGTCGACCTCGATCGGGCACCGCACTTCGCATCGGACACCTTCCTCTCGACGGACAAGAAACCGAACCCTCTCGCCGACACCGAACAGGTCACCGAGGGGCCACCAGACAGTGAGGCCAAGGTCGTGCGCGGGCCGGCACCCACAGGATTGCAGATGGACTGGAACGTGACCGAGGTCCTTCGAGACAGCGGGCAGGGCCTGGCGCTGCCCTTCTACATGGAGCGCTTCACCAACGGTGCAGACTTCGTGGTCACTGAGCAGTCTCTCCATGGTGTGGCCGAGGTGCCCTGGACCACGACCGGCGGAGACGAGGTGGACCTGGGTGGCGGCAGAAGGGGCAGGCTCCTCTATCACACCGGCTACGTCGAGGTGCAGACCGCCGTCTCCAATTCCGCGGTCCGTGTCCTCGCCTCTCGTCCGGACCTGGCTCTCTACGAGGCCGAGAGGCTTCACACGTAGTCAGAGCATCGCGCGGTCCGCAGAAGGTGTCGCTGAGGAGTGGACAGAGTGCCCCCTGCTGATGGACATCCACGCCGGAACATCGGTGCCATCCTCTGCGTTCTCATCACCGCGAGCGGCCTGTGCCTCGCGGTCTTCCTTCTCCTCATCCGCCAGGGTGAGGAGGACCCGGAGCGACCGGCGGTGACTCCGGCGCCGGCGTATCGCGTCGTCTACCGCGTGGTCGACAGGGTGAGCGTTGATCAGCGGGTGCGGGGCACCACCGAGACGGACGTCCTGGAGGTGGAACGACCGGACCGGCTCCGTCTCGAGCACCGTGAGGGTCTGCCTCCGGGTGGGCGCCTGCTCGAGGGGAGCATCGTGAACGGGCGGTTCACCATGACCTTCCCCGACGAGGTCGCGCACGCCTTCTCCCCTCTGACGGTGCTCTCGGAGCCGAGGCTGTTCTCGGAGCCGGCGCTCCGCGCAGCGGCCGATGCGGGGAAGGCGGAGAGCCTGGGCCGGAGCTCGATCATGGGGCAGCCGTGCAATCGATACCGCTATCGCCATTTCGGAGGCGAGAGCCTGAGCGAAGGCGACGGACAGGAGCACGTGGACACCTGTGTCACTCCCGACAGCATCATGCTGCGGGAGGCGATCGAGTTCTCCGGCCGTGAGGTTCGCGTGAGCGAGGCCGTTCAGCTGGACCGTGCGCCCCACTTCGCGCAGGACACGTTCGTCGCCACCGGTGGCCAGGGGGATTTCCATGGCCAGCTGACGTGGCCGTACTCCATCGAGAGGTTCACCAGAGGGGGAGAGTTCGTCGCGTCGGAGCAGTTCCTCGTCCGCGATGTGGCCGGACACGTCTGGGACAGCACGGGCTCCTCCCCGATCGATCTGGGGATCGTGAAGGGCAGCATTCTGTATCACACGGGGTACGTCGAGGTACAGACGAGCGTCGATGGTGCCCAGGTGCGAGTGCTCGCCTCACGACTTCAGCTGGCTCTCAACGAGGCTGAGAGGCTCTACACCCGAGGGCGGTGATGACCGTCTCCGCAGCCTCCCTGGCGGCGCGTTCGTCCGACTCGAGGAGTGGGTCGATGCCGTAGCGCGCGTGGCGGTACGCCTCCGTGAGCAGGGACAGCGGTACAGCGGAACCGTTGTCGTCGACGAGATGGGCGATGCGGTGTTCGAACTCGTCGGCGGTCTCGGCAGGATGGCGCCCCAGCTGCACCGAACGGGCGGCGCTGAGGAGATCGCGGTAGGCGAGCCGGACAGGGGAGAGCGAGGCCGCAGCAACAGGGGGGCCGTCACCGCCGCCGGATCGCCGCCAGGCCAGCCGGCGCCGCATCTGCTCGGCCAGACGCTGCCAGCTGAACACTGAACTGAGCTCCTCGTCGACCGCCGCCGAGGGGTACCGGCGGAACCACCGGGGAGCGAGGAGTGGAGCGGCGACGACGATGCCCAGGAGGCCGACGGCGGCCAGCACCCACGCGACCACCGGGGGATCGGTGGACAGGTCCAGCGACTGGGGAGAGGGCTGGGGCGGGGTCGTGTACCTTGGGGTGGCGGGGTGGAGATGCATCTGGTACCAGCCCGTGGGTTGCTGCGAGAAGACTCTGCGGATGGCGGCGGTGATGCCGTCGATGACGGATCCGATGGGGTTCGTCGCAGGGGCGACCGCCCACCTGATCGCCGGTGCCGCCAGGGCGCCGATCTGTACCAGCAGCAGCGCGCCGCCGGTGACGGCGAGCATCGGGACCGCCAGGACGGCGACCCATGCGAGGCTGGGGCGCGAGGTGGCTCGGAGCAGGACCTTCCGCTCGAGGTCCCGCTCGTGGACGACGGCGAGCACCGCTGCGGCGGCGGGGCAGAAGAACACGAACAGCAGGCCGGCCGAGCCGGTGCCACGGTGCAGGGCGAGGTCATCGCTGCTGGCCATCGCGGTGAAGAGAAGAACGAAGGCCCCGAACGACAACCCCATCGACCGCATGACGTGGGCGAACGACGCGTCGACGGTGCCCAGGCCCGTGCCCCGTGCCCAGACGAGGATGGCGACGACCCACCCGAGAGCGGCCGCGGTCGAGGCGGGAGGATGACCCGCGGTCGTCCAGGGGGCGAAGGCCGCACGGCCGAATGACCCGGTGACCGCGAGCTCGCTGGTGAGACCCGCGGTGATGGCCGCGCCGACGAGCACAACCGGCGCCACGGTTGCGCTGCGGCGCCACCACGCCCATCCGTATCGGCGGCACACACCGGATGCGCCGGCAGCGACCATGGCGGGGACCGCGAAGAGTGCGTAGGGGATGTCGACTCCGAAGCTCGGCGAGGCATTGGCAACGACCGCCATCCACAGGAAGATCCAGGTCATCTCCGCCGCCGCCCAGAGGACCGGGACGGCGACGCTAGACAGCCAGTTCCAGGCTGGTCCTGCTCTTCCAGTCATCGCTGAACCTCGCGAAGAGACGGGCGTCGACGGACTCAGGAGGCGGCGGAACCCCTTTGTCGGAGACCACGGTGACCGCGGTGACCGAGCGGCGGCGCCGCAGATCGTTGAGAGCGATGAGGGTCGCCTCGGGGAAGTCGGCGGCGACGACGACGACGCTCGTGCCGTGGGGCAGACCACCGGCGTGCAGGGTGATCAGCTCGGCGAGCTGGAGCGAACCGAGGGGTGAGGCCCGAGCCAGCAGCTCGAGGAGATGAGAGAGTGTGTCGGGTGAGCTCATCGGAGCGCGCGCGATGGCGTACCCGTCGACGGTGCCGGTGGAGAACAACCCCGTGGCGATCCCTCTCCCGGTGAGCTCCGCGGCGATGGATGCGGCGACCGCGATGGTGAACTCCAGTCGGGGTCGGTCGATGGTCCATCCTCGCAACTCGGTCACGTTGGTGTCGAGGAAGATCGCAGCCCGCAGACGGGCCGTCGGCTCGAACTTGCGAACCAGGAGATCGTTGGTCCGCGCCGTCGCCCGCCAGTGGAGATGGCGAAGGGGGTCGCCGGTTCGGTACTCGCGCACCCCGGAGAGCCTGCTCGGATCGCCGAGAAGCCTGCCGGCAGCCCGGTGCTCGCCCAGCAGCATCCGTGATGTGGCCGCGACCGGTGCGAGTGCAAAGATCTTCGGGAACACCAGCAGCTCCTGAGACTCCGATTCCCTTCTGCTGCGGCGGCGATATCCCAGAGGGTCACCCGACTCCAGCTCCGCGGGGCCGAAGGTGTGCGCCCCTCGCTCGTCACAGACGATGGTCATGCGCCCGGTGAGCCGCTGGTAGGGGAGCATGGGCACCAGGTGCGGCAGCGTGCGGACCAGGCCCGACCGCCCGGGGGCGAGCGTCCCCCCGCGGAACGTCAGCTCGCGAGGCACGATGTCCTCGATGTGAAGCCAGGGCAGCGGGAGCAGCTTGTCGTTGATCAGCTCGACCTCGAGCAGCACCTCGTCGCCGAAGAGCGCGCGTCGCTGGCTCAGTCTGCGGTGGTAGCTGACGCCGACCAGACAGTCCCTCTGCCAGAGGTACAACAGCCCGGTGGCCGCCATGCCGAGCATCCCCGCGAGTGCAAGGAGGCTCGAGCGCACCGACCACCCGGCAATGGCCAGGACCAGGGAGCAGGCAGCCAGCCACGCGTCCCTCCCCAGGCGGCGCCTCATCTCATGGCCGCGGCGGTGGTCGTCGCGGTGATCTCCTCCTCGACGGGCACCGGTACTTGCCCGAGAAGCCCAGCGATCACGCCGCTCGCGGTTTCCCCGCGCAGACGGGCATGGGCCGTCAGCGTCAGGCGATGGGAGAGAACGGGGCCTGCCAGGGACTTGACGTCGTCGGGGAGTGCAAACCGCCGGCCATGCAGAAGCGCCCGGGCCTGGATGGCGCGGTGAAGGGACAGGGCCGCTCGGGGGCTCGCTCCCAGGACCACCCGGTCGTCGTTTCGGGTGGCACGAATGACCTCGAGCAGGTAGGCTCGCACGGGAGCGCTGACCGTGACCTGGCCCCGCTGCTGCTGCCAGCTCAGAATCTCATCGGGGGTCGTCACCGGGCCCAGGCGCTCGAACGGATCGTCGTCCTCGAACCGGGTGAGGATGGTGTTCTCCTCGTCGAGGGTGGGATATCCGATGGCCACCCGCACAAGGAAGCGGTCGAGCTGGGCCTCCGGCAGGGGATACGTTCCCTCCAGCTCGACCGGATTCTGGGTGGCGAGCACGAGGAACGGGAGGGGCAGCGCCATGGTGGCTCCGTCGACGGTCACCTGGCGCTCCTCCATCGCCTCGAGAAGGGCCGACTGAGCTCGCGGCGTGGCCCGGTTGATCTCGTCCGCCAGCAGCACCTGCGTGAATACGGGACCAGGGCGGAACTCGAAGTCGGCGATGCGCTGGTTGAACACGCTCGATCCGGTGACATCGGAGGGCAGCACGTCGGGGGTGAACTGGATCCGCCGGAACGCGCATCCCATCGCCGCCGCCAATGAGCGGGCAAGCAATGTCTTGCCCACCCCCGGAACGTCCTCGACGAGGACATGGCCGCCGCACAGCATGGCGATGAGCATCCTCTCGAGCGCCTCCTCTCTGCCGACCACCACGGCGCTGACCGCAGCACGGACGCGCCCGACGGAATCGACGAGACTGGACAGCTCGCGTTCGGGCGTGCCTGCTGTGGTCACTGGCCGCACTCCTCGTACCGCCGCTGCTGTCGGAGAGACCCGCGGTGTCACCGGACCCGCGGCGGCGACCGGCTGTCCGGACGTGACCACGTCCGGACAGCGCGCATCACCGCAGCTGGACCGAGGCGGCGGTACTACAGCAGGCTGGAGCCTACTCCTCGCACTTGCCGTTCGAGTCCTTGTGCTCGCAGCCCTTGGTGGGGCATCCGGTGAGGATCGCCACGTTGTTTCCCTGATTGATGTCGATGCCCTGCATTGCAGTCGCCAGCGGGCAGATCCCGGGAACGACCGGCTCCGCCGGGCGCACCAGCGAGTGCGCCAGGGCCACAGGAGGCGCGGAGCCCGCGACGGGGCCGGTCGCCACCAGGCCCAGTGCGGGAGCGAGAGAGGCCGCGGCCAGGCCCACGGGCAACATCCACTTCAGCATGTGACAACTCCTCCTGCGACCGCCGGGGATCCCACGCTCGTCCCCTCGGCCTACCTTGATGCAGCAGGATAGTCATGTCCGGTTGGAGTAGCACCTGTCCAGCCAGTCAATGCGAGGGCGCGGGTTCCGCCCCACGGACAGTTGACGTTTGCGCCGGTCACGTGCTAATGGGCCGCTCTGCCGAAGTGGCCGAGAGCATACCACGCCAGAATCGGACGTCACTCCGCCATGGCCCGTCGGAGTAAACACCGGTCCGGAAATTGGCGGGAGGGGACAGGTATTCCGCCTGCTCGATGGATAGGCTCGACCGGGTGTCCATCTTCCTGTCGGCTCTGATCATCGGCCTGACATTCGGTGCCGTCTACGGGCTGATGGCCTTCGGCATGGTCGCCTCCTACCGGATCACCGGTATCATCAACATGGGCCAGGCGGGCATCGCAGCTCTGAGCGCCGCGCTCTACTGGAAGGTGGCCGCGGTCTGGGGCGTCCCCAGGATCGTCTCCGCTCTCGGCGCGATCGTCATCGGCGGGCTGCTGGGGGCGATCATCGGCTACATCGCCCTCAAGGTCAGCTGGCCGAAGGTCGTCACCATGATCTTCACGCTGGCGATCACGTTCCTGCTCTTCACGTGCTCGGAGCTCACCACCACCCTGTACAACCAGTCCGGGGCGACGGTGTTCGGGGACAGCGGGTTCGACGTCGGCTACACCTACGTCACGCTGGATCAGATCGGCAGCTTCATGACGTGTCTGGTCGTGGTGCTGCTGACCACATGGGCGCTCCGCAGGACGCGCTTCGGCCTGTTCGTGCGCGTGATCTACGACGACCCCGTGGTGGCGGCGACATTGGGCATCCCACTGCCCGGCTATGTCGTCAGGGTGTGGGCGATCGCAGGGTGCCTCGCTGCGCTGGCGGGGATGCTGGTGAGCATCCGCACCTCCCTTGATCCCACCATGATCCTCTTCGTCATGGTGTGGGGGCTGGCCAGCGCCGTGCTCGGCGGTCTGGAGTCCTTTGCCCTGGCGTTCGCCGGTGGGCTGACCCTCGGTATCTCACAGGGACTCCTGGGCGGCATGCTGTCCGGAGTTCTCGGGCCGGGGATGGAGAACCTGACCGCGATCCTGATCGTGGCCATCGGGGTGCTGTACATGGGCAGGAAACGGCGACATCTCGCTCACCTGCAGAACTGAGGAAGGTCGGTGACTCCCCAGTCGATCCCCGCCCTCCTCGTCGCGCTGCTGGGGGTGGGCGCCTTCTTCCTCCTTCCGGACTACCTGCTCTACGCCGCGTCCGCGGCCCTGGTGTCCGGGCTCATCGGTCTGGGCCTGTACCTGCCCATGGCCTCTCTTCGGGTGATGCCCCTCAACACCGCCGGCACGGTGGGGCTGGCGGCATTCCTGTTCGCCCAGTTCACATCCCATGGCGGGGTGGGGAGCTACGTGCTCGGCGCCATTCTCGGGCTGGGATCGGCGGTGGGCGTCTCGATGCTCACCGGGCTGGCCTCGCTGGCGGTGACCGGCCTCTACTTCGTGGTCGCATCGCTGGTGGTCCAGCTGGGCATCGAGAAGGTGGCGTTCTCGATCCCCAGGATCACCGGAGGGGCCGAGGGGTGGACCGTGGGGCAGCCCGTGCTCGATGGCTGGCTCGACACCCAGCGTGCGATCTACCTGATCACCGGCGCGGTGGTGCTGTGCATCGCGCTCACGGTGCGGGCCTGGATGAGGACGCGGTTGGGCTTCCAGGCCATGCTCGTCGGCCATCAGCCTGACGGCGCCTCGGCGGTGGGGCTGCGCAACTCCCTGATCAAGTTGCTCGTGTTCGGCATCAGCGGGCTGGTGATCGGTCTCGGCGGGCTGCTCACCGCCTTCGTGAACGGGACGCCGCCGCCATCGGGGATCTTCTTCGGTGTGATCGTCTCGGTGATCTACCTGGCGATCCTCCTCGCCAGCGGGATGCGTCAGCTGTCCTCGATCTGGCTCGTGGCAGCGGCGTTCACCGCCATCCCCATCCTGCTCGAGCGCTTCCATCTATTCCCCGACTTCGTGGTCGGCTGCATCCTGCTCAGCGCGATCCTGTTTGGCCAGAACCAGAACTGGATCGCCATCCAGGCCCGGCGCCTGGGCCGGCGTGCACGCCCGGTCGGGACGGCCCGCGTGGCGGCCCGGGACTTCGTCACGCTCGACCGGACACGGGTGAGCCCCGGACCTCCGGAGACGGAGGCCGATCGGCTTCCACTCGTCGCGCTCGAGGGCAGGGACATCACCGTGGACTTCGGCGGTGTTCGCGCCCTCGACGCGGTGAGCGTGCGCGTGCTGCCCGGGCAGCGGGTCGGCATCGTGGGAGCGAACGGTGCAGGCAAGACCACTCTGGTCAATGCTCTGACCGGCTTCGTATCACCGCAGCAGGGAAGAGTGCTGCTCGGTTCCCGAGACATCACCACCTGGGCGCCCCGTGCTCGCGCCCGCGCCGGCATCCTGCGCACCTTCCAGTTCCCGACCCTCGCGGACGTGCTCACCGTGGAGCAGAACGTGGTCTGCGTGCACGGGTACGACAAGGCGCGCCATCGCGATCGCGTGAGCTGGCTCCTGGAGAGGTTCCAGCTCGATGCCCGCCGCGCCACGCCGGTGGCGGCGCTCTCCTTCGGCCAGCGGCGCAAGCTGGAGCTCGTGCGTGCGCTGGCGACGAGTCCCCAGGTGCTGATTCTCGACGAGCCGACCGGCGGGCTCATGGACGAACAGGCCGACAACCTCGCCGAGGTCCTGCTCCAGCTGCAGGCGATCGATGGCTGGGGACTGCTCATCATCGAGCACAATCCCCGAGTCCTCACCGCACTGTCCCAGCATCTCATCGTGCTCGAGAACGGCCGGCTGCTCGTCGAGGGCCCCACCGACGCGGTCATCAGGCAGGAGGAGGTGCGGCGCGTCTATCTCGGCACGAACGTGGATGAGGTCCGGGCACCTCGGCACGCAGCCCTGGCTCCGCGGGCGGAGACGCGGGTCTCGGTCACGTCCGCCGTCAGGGGGACCGCGGCCGGGCACGAGGGCGGTGGCCTTCAGGTCCGCGATCTCCACCTGAGCTACGGCCCGATGCCGGTGCTGCGCGGTGTGAGCCTCGACTGCCGCCCGGGACGCATCGTCGGGGTGGTCGGCGGGAACGGCGTGGGCAAGACCAGCCTGCTGTCAGGGATCGCCGGTGTGGTGAGGACGTCCGCAGGGTTGGTGCACCTGGACGGAGAGGACATCTCGCACTGGCCCGCGTACCGCCGTGGCCAGGCCGGCATGGTGATGATCGCTGAGCGCCGCCGCGTGCTCCCGTCGCTGTCCGTCAGGGACAACCTCCATGCGGGCGGCTGGGGCCTCGACAGGGCCGAGGTGGAGGCGCGCGTCGACCGCGTCCTCGAGCTGTTCCCGCCCATCGCCGAACGCCTGACGGTGCCCTCGTATCGCCTCTCCGGTGGCGAGCAGAGAATGGTCTCCATCGGCCGTGCCCTGGTCACCGGCGCCCGTTGCCTCCTCTTCGACGAGTTCTCCCTGAGCCTCTCGCCGCGGATGGTCGGCGAGCTCACGGAGATCATCCAGGCCCTGGCCGACGAGGGTCGGATCATCCTCCTCGTCGAGCAGTACATCGGGGTGCTGCTCGAGATCGCCGACACGATCCACGTGCTCGAGCGGGGGCGGTTCGTGTTCGGTGGTCCCAGCGAGGAGGCCGCCCAGTGGCTCGAGCATCACGGCTACCTGGCTCAGGCGCAGGGCGAGCCGATCCGCTGACGCGGGTTTCTGCCGCTTGGGGCGGCTGCTCACCACGACGGGTTTGGGTGCGGCGGGTTGCTCGGTGCGGATGCCCGGCGGGAATGCGCGACGCGCTCTCGTGGCGACAGGAGTTGACTACTCACTTCTGACTGGTAGGGATGCGGCAGTTGAGGGCAGGACAGCCTGGATGTACAAAGGGGCGAACGAATCGTCATGTCCCCGTCGCACCAGGGCCGTTCCGCTCTACGCGATCGTGGCGACGGTTGTGCTTTCGTGACAAAGCCGCGGCTTGGAAGCACGTGATAGCCTACAGGCCCCCTTGGAGGAGAGAACCTGATGCCGCTCCGCGAGACGTCCGACCGAAAGCGTGCTGCCGCCTCGGTGAGGCGAAGCGCCGAGGTGCCGCATGACAAGGCCCGCACCGCCGGCGCAGGATCCACATCCCTGCCACTGATGCTCATCTCCACGCCGGGTACGCTGGACGCCGCCTCGTCCCATGCGGGGCTGCTCGACGTCGCCCGCACTCTCCTCTTCCATCTCCAGTGCTGCAACCGCTGCCCCGAGCGCGAATACCTCGTCCTCAAGGCATGCGTTGTTCGCCTCGACGCTGCGCTGGCAGTCGGGGTCTATCCCTACCTGCTCGACATCTGCGCCGACGATCTGGCGGCGCAGATCAGTCGCATCCGAACCGGGGGATTCCCGTGCTCCGCCCGGCGGTTGCGCCGGGTCGGATGACGTCTGCTCCGCAACTCTCGGTGCCCCGCCGCGTGGAGAGTAGGGCCTGACCGCACCCACGCGCCGATGGAGGTGCCGTCTGTGGCAGCCTCCGGTCCCCGAGAACAGGTGCGTCGCATTCTTGTCTTCGCAGGACGAAGCACCTGGTGCCGCCCGCCAGCATGATGGGGTCGGCTGGAGCGACGTCCGGTCGCCAGGGGCAATCATCGAACGATGGCGGATGGGAAAGGTGCCATGGACGACGTCGCGACACCAATTGTTGGATTCAGGTGTTGGATCCTGGAGCTCGGCCGACCGGTTCTGAGGAGCGTCGCCATGCGGTCTGTGTGGCCTGCGGGGCAGGTTGTGGAGGCGGCGTGCATGAGCTCCGCATACGAACCGCCGACGCACCGCGCTCCGCTCGACGGGTGCAGGTGCGGGCTGTATGCACGGACCACTCTCGACGGCTGCTTCGACGAGTACCCATACTATCCCGTGTATGGGTACAGCATGCCCACCAGAGCGTTCATGGCGACCGGCGCAGTGCTCATGTGGGGGATCACTCTGCGGGGACGGCGCGTCATCAGGTCTCAGTACTCCAGGGTCCTCTGCTTGACGGAGAGGCCCGACATCTGGGCATCCCGGACGGGTCCCCTCTTCCCGTCGGCGATCGTCACCGAGACCGTGGCGGCGCGTCACCAGACACTGGAGGCCATCTGTCGGGAGTACGGGGTGCCGATGGTCCCGTTCAGATCCATGGAACGCTATGTCGCCGAGTTCGGCGAGCTGAGTGAGAGGCCCGATGCCGCCGCCTGATCGAGTCCGAGGATGGCGATGGCCCCGCGGTGCGGCCGTCCTCATGGTGATGATCACCGGGACGATGCTCAGTGGGTGTGGTGGAGGCGGTGACGCCGGCGCATCGTCGAACCCGGTGCCTTCAGCGAACGGGCCCGTGTTTCCCTTCAGCCGTGTCCAGGTCGGCACCTTCACCTTCGAGGCCGACCCATCCCGCTCCGATCGCGCCATCTTTCACGTCCGGACCGCTCAGCCGATGATCTGCGCGGTGGTATGGGGACCGACCGAGAAGTTCGGTCACTTCAACAACAGCCTGAACATGGACGGGACCGGCCTAATTCGGCACGACGTGTATCTGCCTGGTGCCCAGTCCGGTGTCGCGTACAGGTTCATCGTTCAGGGCACCACCGCCGACGGGACGCTGTATCGATCGCCGGTCGGGAGCTTCAACATCACAGCGCGGAGCACGGGCTCGGAGCCGGGGGCCACCACCTATGGTGCCAATCTCGCTCGCTCGGCGCATGTGACCGCCTTCAGCTCCGAGTACTCGGCGTCGTTCGCCGCCTCCAACGCCATCGACGACAACCCCAACACCGAATGGGCGAGCAAGGGGGACGGGAACGGGGCGTTCATCACTCTCGACCTCGGCGCACCGACGAGGATCGCCGCTGTCGAGTTCCTCACCCGATCCATGGCGGACGGCACCGCGATCACGTCGACGTACAGCGTGACAGTTGACGGGGCCCACACGTTGGGCCCGTTCCCCGCCGGTACCCTGGTGGATCCTCGACCGTCGGCGGTGAGCGTCACCGGACGCACCCTCCGATTCCAGGTGACAGCATCCAGTGGTGGGAATACCGGAGCGATCGAGATCCGGGTGCTCGCGCCCCCGGGCTGATGACGGTGCGCTCATCGTAGCGGCTCCGAGCTGTCCCCCGTGCCGCTCCACCCTGTGATCAGGCCGGCCACGGGCTGTGAGCGGCCATCCTGTGCCGATCCGACGGCCGCTCCGTCCCGGTCGCCATGCAGCAGCCGCAGGCAGGCCACCCGATTCACCGCGACCGAGCAGTTCGTCGCTGCCTCTCGGGATTGGACGAGGGCGCTGCCGCTGTTCATGCGGACGATGTAGGTACTGCCGGTATCGTGGCTCGACGAGTCGGCGTGAAGGACGACGATTTCGGTCGTGCCTCCCGCGGCACTGGCGGTCAGCGCGTCGCTCTGGCTGGAGGCCGCCGACCTCCCTCCCACCGCGTCCGCATCGCTTCGTGCGTCTCCGGCGCTGAGGTGGAGCAGGCTGGGATCGACGAGGACCAGGTCGGCCAGCGTCGCCTCCGTATGAGCGCCGGACCTGGTGTCGGAGGCCCAGCTTCTCACCTGCCAGCGGTCGATCGCCAGACGCAGGAGCGGATTGGCGGGAAGAGAGACCATGGCGCCATCGTCGTATCCGTTGGCAGGAGCCTGCCCTTCGTAGGCCGGCTCACTGAGCAGGCGCGTTCCGCGGGCCTCCCCACCAGACTGATTCGGCTCGTGTCAGAGCCCTGTCATGGGCGGTGGGAGCCAGGCGCGATTCCCTGTCCTCCTGGACAGCGGACGAAGGAGGGCCCGAGCGTTCGGGCCCTCCTTCGCGTTGCGAGGAGAGACGTTCAGTGTCAGTGCGCCTGGTATCCCCCGGGGGAAGGGCTGGGGCTTGGGATGCTCGGCCCGGCCGGAAGGGGAAGGGGAAGCGGCGGCGGATCCTGGGGCGACGCGGGCGACGCCTGCGCCGCCGCGGCCGGAACGGCGTGATCCGTGAACATCCGCGGAGAGACGGGAGCGATGAGCAGGGCCCCCGCGACAGCGCCCACGACCAGAGAGCGAACCCGGAGATGTCGGTGAGTCATCGAAAACCTTCCTCCCTGCAGAGTCGCCCCGCCGTCAGGTCAACTCCTCCCAGCCCTCGACGTTGATATCGGCGGGTTTCAGTATCGGCGCCCCGGAAGGCCACAGGCTAGTCCGACAGGGCCAAGTGTGGGGCCGGCCTCGCGTACCCCAGGGACAGGGTGCGCGACGGTGCGGTCGCGTGTCCGACAGCACCCATCCCACAGGGGACAACGTGGGAGGGGAAAGTCTGTCCAGAAGGACATGCCCCCCTGATCTCGCATCGCCTACTTTCGCGATCGCCCTCGAAGTGACGCGCACACGTGGAGGCGTTGACGGCATGAAGGCGATTCCCTGTCCTGTGTGGCGAGGCGCGCACCGGCAACTCCCGATGGGGGTGGTGGCACTGGGTGTGGGGGCGCTCGTCGGTGCGTGCGGAGGCGACACCAGCGTGGACACCCCAGGGACCTCGGCGGCGCAGAGCACCAGCGCGATGATGTCGACGAGCAGCGGTCCGGTCGTCAACCACGTTCACGGCGCCGTCATGGGTGTCACGCCAAGCCAGATCCTTCTGGGGACGCATTACGGCCTCGAGGTCAGCAACGATCTGGGGACGACCTGGCAGCCCGTCCCTTCGGTGGCAGGCGACTCGGTCGCCGCCATCATCAGGCTTCCCACCGACTACGTCGGTGCCTTCGAGCCCATGAGCGCGACCGGCCGGATGGCGGGCCCGGCATATGTCATGTACTCGAGCGATGGCCAGAACTGGACACGAGCGACGGGCCTCGCTCCCGGCTCCATCAGCAACCTGGTGGCCGCGGACAGTGGGCTGGGAGCCTGGGCATCGGTCACCAACGTCGGTATCTTCCACAGCGTCGATGGGGGTCACACCTGGAGCGTCGTGCTTCCCACGACCAAGATCCTGACCGCTCTCGAGCAGGTTGGACGGAACCTGGTCTTCACGACCCAGGACGGGATCGAGGTCACCTCCAGCACCGGCGCGAGCATGCCCGCGAGCCCCGTCCTCACCCAGGCGATGAACGACATGTCTCCCTGGTCGGCGTGCCCGACCTGTCTCCTGGCCACGCTGGCCAGTGGGGACATCGCCACGAGCCGGGACGCGGGCCACACCTGGGAGACGACCAGGACCGGCCACGCGTTCGACAGGGTCACATCGTTCCCTGGTCTGGGCACGACGCTCTTCGGCATGGTCGCAGCGCCGGTCGCGACGGATCAGGGGCTGTGGCGGTCGACGGACACAGGCCACACCTGGACATCGGTGATCAAACAGCCCAACGTCGACGGGATGCTCGACGTCCGAGGCTCGGCGCCGGCACTGCTCGCCTTTCAGTGGGGCATCACGGTGTGGCGGTCCGCGGACGCGGGTGCGACCTGGGCCAGGCTCTCCTCGCTGACGGGTGCGATGTGACCCTCCACCTGCCCGGCCAGATGTTCGACCCCGAGGAGTCGGGCCGTCCCCTCGACCTCCTCGACATTCTCGACGTCACCGAGATCGAGATCGGGGAGGACACGCGCCACACCGAGGTGGTGACGCGAACCGGGCTGCTGGGGTTGATCTGGCACGGCCGGCCGGACGAGACCGGCCGCGTTGTCGTCACCTGTGGGGGAATGTTCGGAGGGTTCCACGGTCCGGCCCGGGGACTGTTTCGAGACCTGGGTGTCACGCTGGCGCAGGTCGGGGTGTGCACCGTCCGCGTCGACTATCGGCTGCCCGGGCACCTTGCTCCGTGCACCTTCGACCTCGGGGCGGCGATGGATCTCGCCACCCGACGAGGCGCCGAACGGTTCGTGACGGTGGGGCACTCCTTCGGAGGGGCCGTCGCGATCGGCGCCGCCGTGCAGATGCCCACGCTGGTCGTCGGCGTGGTGGCTCTCGCCAGTCAATCGGCCGGGGTCGTGCCGATCCCGCAGGCGCCTGGGGACGGGCACGCGAGACCCCTTGGCGACCGGCCCTTTCTCCTTCTCCACGGCGACCGGGACGAGGTCATCCCGCCGGAGGTGAGCGAGACGCTGCGTGAGTTCGCCGGCCACGGTGAGGTCGTCCGGCTGGCGGGTGCGAGCCACCGGCTGAATGAGGCCGCTGACGAGCTGCGCAGCCGGTTGCCGCCGTGGCTGGTGATGGCATTGGACAGTGTGCAGCGGACGTTCTGAAGGGTGGACCCGCCCCGGTCTGATGGTGAAGTCCACCGCCGATCCTGACGGGTGCGCAGGGCATACGCGAATTCGGACCTGCTCACCCTTACACGCCCTGACATGCTTCCGCCGTCGTGGCGAGGCGGAGCGCAGGCGATCTGATACACATCCGGTCGTCCTGACCCGCTCGGGCCAGACGTCGCGAAACATTCTGTACCTGGAGGACAGCCTCACGGCTCCTCAGCGAGCCTATGCTCCAGACTGCCGCCGTAGGAGACGACGGGTGGGTGGGAGAGCCGGGATGAATAGATCCGTCCCCTTCGGGATCACGGGGATGGACGTGGGTCCTGGGGACCACGTCTGTGCGTTCTATCGGGGTCTGCCCGAGCGAGACCGGGTGCTGCTCCCCTACCTGCGAGCGGGGCTGATGGCGGGGAACAAGTGCATCTGTGTGGTCGATGCCACCGCGCCCGACTCGGTGCTCGCCGATCTGACCGGCGGGGTGGACAGCCACGCGCATCGTGCGGACGGTCAGTTGAACTTGCTGGCGTCCCGTGACGCCTACTTCCCCGGGGGCGGATTCAGCGCCGACGTGATGCTCGATTTCTGGGATCAGAACGTGCGCAGGGCGCTGCACGAGGAGGGGTTCGATTTCGTCCGCGCGGTGGGGGAGATGACCTGGTCGCTGCGCAGCATCCCGGGCGTGGACGAGCTGGTCCGGTACGAGGCGGCGTTGAACAAGTTCTCCCGGCGGTACCCCCAGGTGATCCTGTGCCTGTACGACCTGGAGCGCTTCAGCGGGGAGATCATCATGGACATGCTGAAGACCCATCCCAAGGTGCTGCTGGGCGGAACCATCTACGAGAACCCGTACTACATACGGCCTGAGGAATTCCTGGCCGTTCTCGGTTCCTGACCGGGATGCTCACCGCGCTGGCCACCACGGTTCCCGACAGCACCCTGCGGGAGCAGCTGTCGAATCTGCGGAGCCTGCACATGCTCTCCATCCTGATGATGGAGAGCCGGCGCGAGGAGCAGATCCTCCATCTGGCGAGCACCTGCGTGCCCGCGATCGCGAGCTGTCATTTTCGAGCGATCACGGTGGACGGCCGGACGCTGTCGGAGCCGGCGCGCTCCGGGGGCGCCACGTCGGCCGACCTGGAGGCCGAGATCGCCACCCTCGACAATCCCGGGGGCCCGGTGCATCTGGTGGGGGATGAGTGGGCCTGGGCGTACGGGCTGGGCGGGCTGAGCCGGAGCGGGTTCCTGGTGGTCGGCGGCGACGCCGAACCGCCGGATCACGAGACCTTCCTGCTGCGTGTGCTGGCCCAGCAGACCGGGGCGGCGCTGGCCAGTGCCCGGCTGCACCTCCAGGAGCATGACACCGCCGAGCAGCTGGCCCAGCTCAACGGCGAGCTGGAGACCACCGTCCAGGCGCTCAAGCGCAGCATGGACATCCACAAGCGGCTCACCCAGGCGACGCTGCACGGGCAGGGGCAGGAGGGGATCGCCAAGGCGATCTTCGAGCTCACCAGCTACCCGGTGGCGGTGGAGGACCGCTACGGCAATCTGCGCGCCTGGGCGGGCCCCAATCGGCCCGAGCCGTATCCGAAGGATCCTCCGGCCAAGCGGGAGCAGCTGCTGCGACGGCTGTTCCGTGACCCTCGGGCGATGCGCGACGGGGGACGGCTGCTGGCGCTGGCGCGGGCCCGTGGTGATCTGCTCGGGGTGCTGGTGCTCATCGATCCGTCGGGGACCGCCGGGGAGCACGAGCTGGTCGCGCTGGAGCATGGGGCGACGGTGCTGGCCATGGAGCTGGCGCATCTGCGCAGCGTCGCCGAGAGTGAGCTGCGGCTGCGCCGGGATCTGGTCGAGGCGCTGCTCAGCGGGACGGAGGAGGAGAGCGTGCTGGCGTACGCGCAGGGGTTGGGCTACGACCTGCAGCGGCCGCACTGGGTGGTGGTCGCCGAGGGTCGAGGGCGAACCCGGGACGACGAGTTCTTCTTCCACTCCATCCGGCGAGCAGCCCGGGAGATGACGGTGGGCGAGCTGGTGGTGACCAGGAAGGGTGCCGTCGTGATCCTGGCCAACCGCCAGGTGGACTGGGAGGAGTTCCGCCAGACCATCCTGCGGGAGCTGGGCGGGGGGCGATGCCGGCTGGGGATCGGTGCCCAGGGACGCAGGCCCGCGGACTTCGTCCGCTCGTACCGCGAGGCTCTGCTGGCGCTGAAGATGCTGCGCTCCTATTCGCACGACGACCGGAGCCTCGCCTTCGACGCCTCGGGCGTGTACCGCCTGCTCTGCGGGGTGGAGGACCTCGCCCACGTGGACGGCTTCGTGCGCGAGTGGCTGGGGAAGCTCATCGACTACGACACCCAGAAGGGCAGCGACCTGGTGAAGACGCTGTCGCACTACCTCGAGTACGGCGGCAGCAGCGACTCCGCGGCCGCCACCCTGTTCGTGCACCGGAGCACGGTCAAGTACCGCCTCCAGCGCGTGCGCGAGATCACCGGTTTCGACCTCAACGATCCCAACGTGCGCTTCAACCTCCAGCTCTCCACCCGCGCCTGGCAGAC
>JAQBPH010000289.1:0-16844 GCA_028287625.1 Chloroflexota bacterium
CATCCTCGCGCGGCGTGAGGCGTGGGACAAGGGCGCCTGGGTCCGCGAAGCGGCCGATGCCTATGAAGCCAAGCGCCGCGCGCGCCTGGCCGCTTGAACGGAGCAGGAATGATGAGCCAGGATTGGCCTTTGTGGGAAGTCTTCATCCGCTCCAAGGGCGGGCTTAGCCACAAGCATGTCGGATCGGTGCATGCGCCGGATCCGGAACTGGCGGTGCGGCATGCGCGCGACACGTATACGCGCCGGATGGAAGGCGTGAGCATCTGGGTCGTCCGGTCGATCGACATCGTCGCGTCCGATCCGGCCCAGGCCGGCGAATTGTTCGAGCCCGCCGAGAACAAGGTCTATCGCCACCCGACCTTCTACGACATCCCCGACGAGGTCCGGAACCTGTGACCGAGGCCCAGCTTCGGGCGGCGTGCGCGCTGCGGCTCGGCGACGACGGGTTGATCCTCTCCCACCGCCTCGCCGAGTGGTCGTCGCTGGCCCCGGAGCTGGAGGAGGACGTGGCCCTCACCAACATCGCGCTCGACCTGCTCGGCCAGGCGCGGATGCTGCTGACCCATGCCGGCGAGCTCGAGGGCCGCGGCCGCGACGAGGACGGCCTCGCCTACCTCCGCGACGAGCGCGAGTTCGTCAACTGCCTGCTGGTGGAGCAGCAGAACGGCGACTTCGCGGTCACGATCGCCCGCCAGCTGCTCTACTCCACCCACCAGCTGGGCCTCCTCGAGGGCCTGCTGGGCTCCACCGACCCCACCCTGGCGGCGGTGGCGGCGAAGGCGGTGAAGGAGGTCGCCTACCACCGCGACCACGCCGCGGGGTGGACGCTGCGCCTGGGCGACGGCACCGAGGAGAGCCACCGCCGGATGCAGTCGGCGGTCGAGCGGATGTGGCCCTATGCCGCCGAGCTCTTCGAGAGCGACGACGTGGTCCGCCGCGCCGCCGCCGCCGGCGTGGCCCCCGACCCGGCGGCGCTGCGCCCCGCCTGGGACGCCGCGGTGGGTGCCGTGCTGGTCGAGGCGACGCTGTCCCGGCCCCAGGCCTCCTGGGCGCCCAGCGGCGGGCGGCGGGGGCTGCACACCGAGTGCTTCGGCCGCCTGCTCGCCGAGATGCAGCACCTGCACCGCTCCCACGCGGGGGCGCGCTGGTAGCCGTGGACGCCGCCGAGCGGGTGCGCCTCCTGGTGGCCGGCGTCGCCGACCCGGAGATCCCCGCGCTCACCATCGAGGACCTCGGCATCCTCCGCGGGGTGCGCCTCGACGGGGACACGGTCGTCGTCGAGATCACCCCCACCTACTCCGGCTGCCCGGCGCTGGCGGCGATCCGCGCGGACGTCGAGCGCCGCCTCCACGAGCACGGCCACGCCGAGGTCGAGGTGCGTGCCGTGCTCTCCCCGGCCTGGACCACCGACCGGATCACCGACCGGGGCCGGCGGCGGCTGGCCGCGCAGGGCATCGCCCCTCCCCCACCGCCGGGGACGGCGGTCGAGCCGTCCGCGGTGCCCTGCCCGCAGTGCGGCTCGGCGCACACCGAGCTGCTCAGCCGCTGCGCCGCCACCCCGTGCCAGGCGCTGCGCCGGTGCGGCGCCTGTCTCGAGCCCTTCCCCCACTTCAGGGCCCACCGGTGAGCGCGGCGCCCGGGGCGGCGCCCGCGGTACCCCGCCACGCCGTCCTCCACGAGCTGCGGGTGGCCGCGGTCGAGCCGCTCACCGACGACTCGGTCACCATCACCCTCGAGGTCCCGGAGCCTCTCCGCCACGCCTACCGCCACACCCAGGGGCAGCACGTGTCTGTGCGCTGCCCGGTCGCCGGCGACGAGGCGCGCCGCAACTACTCGATCTGCACCCCCGCGGGGTCGGGGGTGCTGCGGATCGCGGTGAAGCGGCTGGAGGGCGGGGTGTTCTCCTCTCATGCGCACACCCGGCTCCGCCCCGGCGACGCGCTCGGGGTGATGACCCCGACGGGGCGGTTCCACACCCCCCTCGACCCCGCCCGGGCACGCCACCACGTCGCCATCGCCGCGGGCAGCGGCATCACCCCGGTGCTCTCCATCGTCGCCACCACCCTGGCGGTCGAGCCGCGGAGCCGGGTCACCCTCCTCTACGGCAATCGCACCACCGCCGGCATCATGTTCCTGGAGGAGCTCTTCGACCTCAAGAACCGCTTCTGCGAGCGCTTCCAGCTGGTCAACGTGCTCTCCCGCGAGGAGCAGGAGGCGGAGCTGCTCAGCGGGCGGATCGACGGCCGGCGGCTCGGCCGGCTGCTCGACCTGCTGCTCCCCGGCGGCGGCGACGAATGGTTCGTATGCGGTCCGCGGGCGATGATCGAGGAGGCACGCGCCACTCTCCTGGAGCGCGGGGTGGAGGCGCCGCGGATCCACTCGGAGCTGTTCCACGCCGGCCGCGACGCCGCCGCGCCCGGCCGCCGCGCCGCCCCGGCCGGGGACGGCAGCCGGGTCACGGTCGTCCTCGACGGGCGCAGCTCCAGCTTCGAGCTCGGCGCCGGCGGCGAGTCCGTCCTCGACGCCGCCCTGCGGGTGCGGGGCGACGCCCCCTACGCCTGCAAGGACGGGGTCTGCGGCACCTGCCGGGCCCGGGTGGTGAGCGGCGCGGTGACCATGGACCGCAACCACGCCCTCGAGCGCGAGGAGGTCGAGGCCGGGTTCGTGCTCGCCTGCCAGTCGCACCCGGCCACTTCCGCGGTCACCCTCGACTTCGACGGCTGACGAGACCGGCTCCGCCCGCCATAACCGGACGATCGCGACTTGTTGCGGGCCGAACAACGCGGTGCGGTCCCGCCGCCGCGTAGCATGGGCGACGACGCGCCGATGGCGGCGGCACCCGGGGACGCTCCCGCGCCCCCGCCCCAGCATCGGGTGTGAGCTGTGGCTGCGGCCAGAGGCGGCACCCGGTCTGCACCCGGAGGTACCGTCGATGGAGGCCATCCTCGAATCGTTCAATCGCTCGCCGCACCCCAGCGATCGCAGGGGCGCCTTCCGGGCGCGGCGGGCCAAGATCGTCTGCACGCTCGGTCCGGCCAGCCAGACGCCCGAGACCATCGGGGCGCTGATCGACGCGGGGATGGACGTGGCCCGGCTGAACTTCTCCCACGGGACCAGGGAGCAGCACCTCGCCACCTACCGCCTGGTCAGGGAGGCGGCGGACGCACGCCGGCGAGCGGTCGGCGTGCTCGCCGACCTCCAGGGGCCGAAGGTGCGGTTGGGCAGCTTCGAGGGGGGCGCGGCGTTCCTGGAGAGAGGCTCGCTCTTCACCGTCACCGCCGACCCCGGCCCCGGCGGTGACGCCGCGCTGGCGGGTTCGAGCCACCGGGCGACCACCAGCTACGCGGCGCTGTCCCACGACGTGGTCGCCGGCGACACCCTGCTCATCGACGACGGGCGGATCCGGCTGCGCGCTCTCGAGTCCAGGGGCAACGACGTGCTCTGCACCGTGGTCGACGGCGGCGTGGTCTCCGACCACAAGGGCCTCACCCTCCCCGGGGTGCGGATGAGCGTGCCCACCCTGTCCGAGAAGGACACGGAGGACCTCCGGTTCGCCCTGGCGATGGGCGTCGACATGGTGGCGCTGTCCTTCGTGCGCAGGCCCGAGGACATCGAGGCTGTCCACGAGGTCATGGACGCCTGCGGCCGGCGCGTGCCGGTGATCGCCAAGCTCGAGCGCGAGGAGGGGGTCGACCGGCTGCCCGGCATCGTCGCCGCCTTCGACGGTCTCATGGTCGCGCGCGGTGACCTCGGCGTGGAGATGCCCTTCGAGCAGCTGCCGCTCATCCAGAAGCGAGCCGTGCAGCTGGCGCGCGAGAGCTCCAAGCCCGTCATCGTCGCCACCCAGATGCTCGAGTCGATGATCCAGAATCCGCGGCCCACCCGGGCCGAGGTGTCCGACGTCGCCAACGCCACGCTGGACGGCGCCGACGCGCTGATGCTGTCGGCCGAGACCAGCGTCGGCGCGCATCCCGTGGAGGCGGTGACGACGATGGCGCGCATCATCGTCGCCACCGAGCGGGAGAAGCTGGCCATGTCACCGTCACCGGCGTCCACCACGCCCGCGGAGGCGATCACCGCGGCGGCCCCGCGGGTCGCGGCCTCCGTCGACGCGCAGCTCCTGGTGGTCTTCACCGAGACGGGGACGTCCGCCCGTCGTCTCTCCCGTCACCGCTGTCACATCCCCATCCTCGCGTTCACCCCCAACGCCGCGGTGCGAAGCCAGCTGGCGCTGAGCTGGGGCGTCGAGACCTTCGTGGTCCCCCTCGCCGGTCACACGGACGAGATGATCCTCCAGGTGGAGAGGGCGATGCTCGAGCTCGGGCGCTGCCGGCACGACGACCTCATCGTGATCGTGGCCGGCACCCTGACCGGCGAGAGCGGCTCCACCAACCTGGTGCGCGTCCACAGGGTGGGCGAGAGCGGTCACGGGCTGATCCGGAACTAGATGCCCGATGGCATCAGGTGCCTACTTGCACTGAGTGCCACGAACGCCCATACTGGCACGTGGTGAGCGCGAGACGGTCGGACCAGGTCGGCGGGGACGGACTTCGCGAGCGCCACCGCCTGCGCACCGAGGCCGCTCTCGAACACGCGGCTCTCCGGCTGTTCGCCGAGCGCGGCTTCGACGTCGTCACCGTCGACGACATCGCCGCGCGAGCGGATGTGTCCCGCCGGACCTTCTTCCGGTATTTCGCCAGCAAGGAGGATGTCCTGCTGGCGGATCATCCGCGACGGCTCGCCGATCTGCGCCGCGCGCTCGCCGGCCGTCCGGAGGACGAACCGGCGCTCACCGCTCTCCGCCACGCCATCCTGTCCATGGCGGGAGGCTACGAGGAGGAACGGCAGCGCCTGCTGGACCGGGCCACGATCATGGCCCGGACACCGTCGCTGCATGCGCGCAGCCTGGCGCACCAGCGTCTCTGGGAGGAGGCGGTGGCGGACATGGTGGCGGAGCGCATGAGGGTCGATCCGACCGTCGACCTGAGGCCCGGCGTGGTGGCGGCCTCGACCCTGGCGTCCCTTCGCGTCGCCGTGGCCGCCTGGCTGGCGAGGGACGGCCGGCCCCACCTCCCGACGCTGGTGGCGGAGGCGCTCGATCTGCTCGATGGCGGTCTCGAGCAGGGACTGACCCGGCTCTCGGCGTTGCGAGGGCGTCGCCGGCAGTCCCCCGCAGCCCGCTCCACGCCCGAGGAGGAAAACCCATGACGACGACGGTGCCCGCGGCCGATGCGCTCCACCGGGTGATGGCCACCGCGGAGGGCTGGGCCGACCCCTACCCGCTCTACCGGCAGCTCCTGGGGCAGGCGGACATGCACCGCAGCGAGCGCGACGACCTGTGGTATGCGTTCCGCCACCGGACCTGCCGGCAGCTGCTCCAGGACAACCGCCTCGGTCACGACAGCACACGGCCGCTCCGCCGCCCGGGCATGGGCGAGGTCCGGTCGCCGGCCCTGCGCGAACACTTCGAGCGCCGCCGGAGACGCGGACTGTCGATGCTGACGGTGAACCCGCCCGACCACGCGCGGCTGCGAGGCCTGGTGAACCGCGCCTTCACCCCACGCCGGGTGGAGGGGTTGCGCGACCGGATCACCGTGCTGGTCGACCAGCACCTCGACCGCATCGCCGCGGCGGGCTCCGCCGACGTGATCGCCGACCTCGCGCTCCCCCTCCCGGTCAGCGTCATCAGCGACCTGGTGGGTGTTCCCGAGGAGGGTCGTGAGCTGTTCCGTCCACTGCTCGACGGCCGGCTCGAGGGCGGCCGCGAGCCGACCGACGATGAGCTGCGCGAGGTCGACGCCTCCTTCGAGGAGCGGGACGCCTTCTTTCGGACGCTGGTCGCACACCGGCGGTCCGATCCCCAGGACGACATGCTCTCGGCACTCATCGCCGTGCGGGATGGAGACGATGGACGGCTCTCCGAGGCCGAGCTCATGGCCACGGTGTTCCTCCTGTACTTCGCGGGCTTCGTCACCACCACGAACCTCATCGGCAACGGCCTGCTCGCGCTGTTCCGGCATCCTGGCGAGATGGCGCGCCTGTGGGCGGATGGCAGCCTCGTGCCCTCGGCGGTCGAGGAGATGCTGAGTTACGACTCCCCGGTGCAGTTCGTGACCCGCGAGGTCCTCGAGCCGGCCGAGGTCGACTCCGTCGCCCTCGCTCCCGGCGAGGCCGTGGTCGCGGTGCTCGGCGCCGCCAACCGCGACCCCGAACGCTTCCCGGAGCCGGATCGCTTCGACGTCGGACGCGCCGACAACCAGCCCCTGAGCTTCGGCGCGGGAATTCACTTCTGCCTGGGAGCACCGCTGGCGCGTCTCGAGGCGCAGGTGGTCTTCGCGCGGCTGCGCGAGCGGTTCACCGACCTGGAGCCCCTCGTCGAAGAGCCGCCTCGAGCACGCGGGTTCCTGCGCGGCCTCCAGTCGCTGCCCGTCCGGGTTCGGATTCGCTGAGCTCGTGTCGGACAGATCGCCGTGAAGAAACGCGACCGGGTGCTCCAGGTGGCCGGCGTCCTCGGCGAGCTGCTGGCCGGTGAGACTCGCCTGCGGTGGCACCGGGGCCGTAACGGGTCAGCCGACCCGGAGGTCTTCGAACGCAAGCGAGCTCAGGCGCTCCGGCAGACCCTCGAGCAGCTCGGCCCGCTCTATATCAAGGTCGGGCAGGTGCTCTCCACACGGCCCGACATCGTCTCCCAGGCAGTGATCGACGCCCTCCAGGACCTGCACGAACAGGTGATGCTCCGGCCCTTCTCGGAGTTCGAGCCGGTCCTCGAGGCCAACCTGGGAAGCGATTGGCGCAGCGGCTTCCGCGAGGTCGACACGGCGCAGCCACTCGGTGCCGCCTCCATCGCCCAGGTCTACCGGGCGGTGGGGGAGGATGGCACGGAGCTGGCGATCAAGATCCAGCGGCCGGGGGTGGCAGCGGCCGCACGCCTCGACATGGAGATCCTCGCTCAGGCGGTGAAGCTGGTGATGAAGCTGACGCCCCAGGTGGCCGAGATCTTCCAACCCGAGGCCATGCTGGAGGTCATCTTCTCCGCGATGCGCCCCGAGATCGACTTCACCATCGAGGCCCGCAACATGGAGGAGTTCCGGGACCTTCTCAAGAACAATGCTCACCTCCAGGTTCCCGACGTGATCCGGGTCACCAGGGAGGTGCTGGTCATGTCGAAGGCCCCGGGCACCTCGATCCGCGAGTGCCGCCTGGAGGACTTCACGCAGAGCGAGCGCGAGGAGATCGGCCGCGCCATCGCGACGATGGTCTTCCGGGGGTTCATGGTCGACGGGGTCTTCCATGGCGATCCCCATCCCGGGAACGTCTTCGTGGCCCCGGGTGAACCGGCCACCATCATCGACTTCGGGATCATCGGGCGGATCGACCGACGCATGTCACTCGGCTACACCCGGTTCATGCTGGCCATGGCGCTCAACGACGGCGAGGCTGCGGGCCGCGCCGCGGTGGAGATGGCCACACTGACCTCACGCTCCGACGTGGCCGGGTTCCTCGGAGACATGCAGCGGTACATCCCCACCATGGCCAAGATGTCCCTCAACGACATGGAGTTCGGCAACAACTTCAACCAGTTCCTGACCTTCTACTCGAAGCGGGGCATCGCCGTGAACCCCGCCGTCGCCCTCTTCGGCAAGGCCTCGGCCAACATGGAGGGCTCGCTGCGGCGCATCGCGCCCGAGCTGGCGCCCTTCGACGTGTTCCGGGACACGATGGGGGCGATCCTGCGCGACCAGGCCAAGCAGATGCACTCTGGCGGAGAGCTGCTGCGCATCGCCAATGAAAGCCTCATGGCAGGCCATGCGATCCCCGAACAGCTGCGCTACCTGGCCAACTCGATCGTCAACGGGCAGTACGTGCTCCGCATCCGGGACGACGCCCTGATCGCCCACGAGGCGCGAGAGGACGCCAGGTCCAGGGCCATGCGCCGCACCCTGTGGGGAATCGCCGCACTGGCGCTCTGGCTCGACCACCGGCGGCGGCGGTAGCAGGGGTCACGGACCGGCGGGGGTGCGTCTCCGCCTGGTGCGCCGGTGGGTCCCGGCATCAGGTCGCTCCCCGTCGGCCACGAGCCCGTACAGGACGAGGTCTGCCGCCGCCTCGGCGAAGCTCTCGACCGCCTCCTCACTGACCGCCTCCTCGCCCAGCACCCGCCCGATCACGGGGGCCATGAGGAAGAAGAACAGCGGGAGAGCGGCGAAGCTGTACACGAGCGCACGGGCGTCGAGCGGCCGGAAGGCCCCCGAGCGCACGCCCTCCTCGACGATCGCCTCCACCGCCCGGAGGTGGGCCAGCCCGAGGGCGGCGATGTAGCGATCGGCCTGGGGGCCGCGCTCGAGCAGGATCTGCCCGATCACCATGCGCGGCAGGTGACGCCGCTCGCGCAGGGCCAGGATCGGATCCCGCACCAGGCGCCGCACCTGGTCGGCGAGAGTGCCCTCGCGCCGGGTCATCGCCTCGAGCACCTGCCGCAGCTCAGCCAGGGCGTCCTCGAGGGCAGCGGTCAGGAGCCCCTGCCTGCTCTCGAAGTAGTAGTTGACGAGGGCGACGTCACACCCCGCTCGGTCGGCGACCTCCCGCACCGTGAGACGCCCAGCCGGGCGCTCGGCCAGGATGGCCTGAGCCGCCTCGATCAGGGCCCGGCGAGCGTCGCCCTGCGGGCGCCTGCCCTGGCGCGGGCTGCGGGGGTCGCCGGTGACCATCGGTGACACTGTAGAGCGGTGGGTTGCACCCGTGGGCTGTCGGAGTCCCGGGGCTTGACTCCCTCACCTCCTTCAACATATGTTGAGGATCGTCGCCGCCCACCTGTCAGGGCGGCGGGAAAGGAGGCGCCATGGCCCGGCGGAAGCGCAAGGGCATCCTCGACCGATGGCAGACGGTCATCGACGAGACGAAGGGCCTCGTCGATGACCAGATCGCCCGGCTCCGGAGCGAGGATGAGGAGGACGAGCTGGAGGAGGGCGTCAGGGAGCTGAGGCAGGCGGTGAGCGATCTGAACGCCAAGCTGGACCGGCTCGCCCGAGAGGCGGCGGCACACACCGCGGCGCAGGGGAAATCGACGTCGAAGACCGCCTAGGCAAGGTTCCCAGGGGCGCCCACTCCGGGCATCCGGACTGGTTCCACGACATTGGAGAGGAATGGGAGATGGCCAAGAAGACGCAGAGCAGGCGCGACAGCATGCTCGACTGGTGGCAGACGGTCCTCAACGAGACAAAGGGCCTGGTGGACGACGGCATCGACCGCTTCCGGTCCAAGGACGAGGAAGACGACAACGAGCTGCGCCATGACATCGGCGAATTGAAGCAGGCCGTGGCCGATCTCAACGCCAAGCTCGATCGCTTCATCGCCGACAAGAGCATGAAGTAGGTCGCCGTTGACGAAGCCCGAGGGACGGGGGTGACGGCAGTGCCTGCCACACCACGACGGCTACATCGGGATGCCACGTCCGCTCGCCGAGCTCGAGGCCGAGTCGGTTGCCTTCATCGTCTGCCAGGCGGCGGGCATCGACAGCGGCGAGTACCGCTTCGGCTACCGTACTGGCGACCTGGTCGGGCGGCGGCGACGAGGCCCGTACCGCCCTGCGGACGAGCGCCCAGCGCATCCAGCGCGCGGCGGCGACGATCCTCGATGCGGGCGTCGCCGAGGCCGCGGCGTGCCGCGCAAGCCGTCGGGGCCGGTGGCGGCCCCCCCTGGCGGAGGCCACGGCGATGCGTCGAGAGGATCAGCCAAGCGCGGCCGCTGCGGTGATGCAAGGGACAGCTCGCCGATGCACCGACCGCCCCACCGTCCCGGGACCGATCGAGACCGTCCGCACGTGGCAGGAGCGGGAGAGCGCCCGCCTGCGTGCCGGTCTCCGCCGTGCCGCGGTTCTCAGGCCCCATTCGGCGCGGTTACGCCACGAGACGCGTTGGCGAAGCCTGGTGAAGTCAGTGACAGATCCGGACCGAAAGTCGTAACAGTCTCGTGCTCGTTCACGCCATCGACCTGTCCACAAAGCCCCACACCCCCTCTGGCGCAGGCGCCCGGTGACGACTACGATGTCCGGGTGAGGAGGTGATGCGGGCCGCTGACGATGTGCCCCTCCCAGGCTGGCGGCCCGGCAGTAAAGGCGTCATTGCAATCGATCGTCGAGGTGCTCACGCCCTTTGTCGGCCGTGAAGCCGAAATCGCCGAGTTGTTGCGCCTTGTCGACCGGACCTCGGCGGGCCATGGTGGGCTGGCGCTGCTCAGCGGTGAACCAGGGGTCGGCAAGTCCCGCCTCTGCCGGGAGGTCGCCGCGTCGGCCGAGGCATGGGGATTCCGCGTCCTCACGGGGCACTGCTACCCGCAGGGCAACCTGCCGTACATGCCCTGGATCGAGATCATCGAGACGGCAGCGCGCGAGAGCTCCCCAGGGCCGCTCCGCGAGGCGCTCGGGGACGCCGCCCCGGAGCTGGCTCGCGTCGTACCCGAGCTGCGGCGCGTGTTCCCAGACATGCCGCAGCCGCGCGAGATGCCCACCGACCAGCTGCGGCGCCATCTCTTCAATGGCATTCGCGACCACGTGGCCCGGGTCAGCCGGCTGCGGCCTCAGCTGTTCATCCTCGAGGACCTGCACTGTGCGGACGAGGCCACCCTCCTCCTCCTTGAGCACCTGGCGGAATCGCTGCCATCCATCTCTGCCCTCATTGTTGGCACCTTCCGGGACCCGCCCGCCGATGTCACCTCGCTCCTTGCCGACGCGCTGACCACTCTGGTCCGCCGACGCCAGGCACATCAACTCAGGGTGCCGCGACTCTCACCCTCGGAGGTGGGGATGATGCTGTGCGGTCTCAGCGGCCATCCGGCGCCGGCGGCGGTCACCGAGGCGGTGCACGCAGAGACCGACGGTAACGCGTTCTTCGTGGAGGAGGTCTTCCACCACCTCGTCGAGTCGGGCGGGTTGCTCGACGAACGCGGCGCCATCTCCGCCGATGTACGGATTGACGAGTTCGACGTGCCGGCCAACGTGCTCCTGGTCACCGGTCAGCGGCTCGACCGGCTCACCGAACCGGCGCGGCGGATGCTGACCCTTGCCGCCGTCATCGGCAGGGGTTTCGGATACGGGCTGCTGGAGGCGGTCGGCGACGTCGATCAGGAGACGCTTCTCGACGCCATCGAGGAGGCCGAGCGGGCGCGGCTCATCGTCGCCGAGCCGTCGCGCGGCGAGGCTCGCTTTCGCTTCGCCCACGAACTGGTGCGGCAGACTCTGCTGGTCCGGATCTCCGCGCCGCGCCGCCAGCGGTACCACCTGCGGGTGGCGGACGCACTCGAGCAGGGCTGTCATGCCGCCGAGCTGGAGCTGCGCGCCGCCGACGTCGCCGACCACCTGCTGCGGGCGGGGACAGTCGCCCACCCGAAGAGGACGGCGTGCATGCTGACCATCGCCGGCAGGCGCGCGCAGCAGGCCGGGGCCTTCGAGGACGCGCTGCGGCTCTCGCGGACAGCCCTGGCGATGTTGCCTGACCAATCGGCCCGCGAACGGGCCGTACTCCTCCTCGACGTCGCCCTGGCGCTGCGCAGCCTGTGCCGCTGGGAGGAGGCGGTCGAGGGCTGGGACAAAGCGCTCGCCACCCTCGAGGAGCTCGGCGACGCCGAACCTGTCGCCAGGGTGTGCTGGGACTTCACCTGGCAGCTGCTCTTCGCCCATCGCCATCCCGAGATGGTGACCATCGCCGAGCGGTCGTTGGCCGTGATCGGAGAATGCGCCGGCGGGGACCGCGGACGGGCGCTCGCCGCGCGTTGCCTCGGCCTCGCTCTCCAGGGGGAGTTCGAGGCAGCGTCCGCCGATGCAGAGGAGGCAATGTCGCTGGCGCAGGCCGCGGGCGAAGCTGGGCTCCTGGGCGAGGTCTGCCTGGCGCAGGCGGCTTCCCGCTACTTCTACATGGAGCTGGGAAGCACCGCCGAGGCAGGGCGGCGCTCCGTGGAGCTGCTGAGGAGCACAGGGGCATGGTGGAACCTGTGCGCCGCACTCGCCTTCGTCGGTGTCGCGCACGTCTTCTGTGGCCGGTTCGTCGAGTCCGACGCGATTCAAGCCGAGCTGGAGCCTTTGGCTGAACGGCATGGCCATTCGGCGGCCGCCGCGACACTGCACCACGGCGGGTTCTGCCGGGATGCGGCGCGCTTCGGCGACCTCGGGATGCTCGATGAGATCTCGCGCGCGCAGTCAGTCGCGGCACGTGACATGGCGAATCCGGGCTGGCTGGCCTACGCCAACACCGTCGCCGGGATCCTGGCGCAGTGGCGCGGTGACTGGCCTGCTGCGCGTCGCCAACTCGATGAGGGGGCCCGGCTGGCAGTTCCTGGCTTCTGGTTCGGGGTGCACCACGGCTTCCTCATCGCGCACCTGGCGCTTACCGGCGAGCGCGCCGCGGCTGTCGCGCTCCTCGACCAGGTGAGCGAGACGCTTCCGCGACCTGGCCGCCCGAACCTGCTCGGACAGTGGAGCCTCGCCATCCTCGCCGCCGAGGGCGTTGCCGTTCTCGGCGACGCCGACCGCGCGCGGGCGCTGTATCCGCTGGTGATCGAGGCGCTGAGAACCGGCACCCTGATGCGCCAGTACGACGGCGCGCTCATTGAAACCGCGGCCGCGATCGCCGCCGCAGCCGCAGGGCTGGATGAGCAGGCGGAGGAACACTTCGAGACGGCGCTGCGGCAGGCCGAGCAGCTCCCCCATCTCATGGAACGGCCCCGCACTCGCTACCACTACGGGCGTTTCCTGCTCGGGCGTAGGTCCCGCACAGACAGCGACCGCGCGCGCGCCCTGCTTCTGGAGGCCGTCGCGGGCTACCACGCTATCGGAATGCCGCGGCACGAGCGGATGGCCCTCGACCTGCTGCGAAGACGGGCTCCCCACGAGCGCGTTCGCGTCGGGGCGAGGCGCGTGGTCACGCCGTTGCCTGGCGGGCTGACCGAGCGGGAGGCCGAGGTGCTGCGCTTGGTGACGACTGGCAGCACGAACCGGACGATCGCCGCCGAGCTCCACCTCAGCGAGCGGACCATCAACCGCCACCTCAGCAACATTTTCGGCAAGCTGGGCGTGGGCTCTCGGGCGGCCGCGACCTCCTTCGCACACCGGCAGGGGATCGTCTGAGACGCCGATAGCATGGAGCGAATGCTCCATGCCGCGACTGCGGGTCACCCGATCGACCTCCGGAGATATGCGCCGTTCTCCCGATGCCGGGCCCGGGGGTTCTTCGTAGTGTCGTGGTGAAACCGTCGTCGAGGACCGTCCCGCCTCGATGGTCGATCACGTTGGAGCGATGACCATGCGACCAAGAGTACTGCTTGTTCCTATATTCGTGATCACCGCGGGCGCTCTTGCGACGTCAGCCGCCGCCCCGACCGCCCGTGCTGACACCGCCGCCTCGATCGTCGAGCTGCCGGTCTCCTTCCAGGTCGTGAATAGCAACAACACCTCGGTGCGGTGCAACGCAGACGGCAAGAGCTACGCTGTTCGCGGACACATCGTGGCGCCGAACGCCGCGTTGGAGAACCCCGACACGGCGACGCTGTACCTGCACGCAGTGACCTTCGGCGAGTACTACTGGAATTTCAAGGGGCTCTCGGGCTACGACTACGCCACACAGGAAGCGGCCCTCGGCAATGTTTCGGTGATCGTCGACCGGCTCGGCTTCGGCAGCAGCGACAGGCCACCTGGCATGGACCTGTGCTTCGGCTCAGCGGCCGACGTGGCCCACCAGATCGTGCAGGACCTCCGCAGCGGGCACTACCAGGCGGAGTCGGGCAAGCCTCCGGCCTTCTCCCACGTCTTCGTCGGTGGAGCCTCGGTTGGTGGGATGGCCTCGATGATCGAGGACTATACGTTCCATGACGTGGACGGTGTGATCAACTTCGCCTGGGGCGACTTCGTCGCTGGTCCGTTCACTGCGCGGGTGTACAGCGACACAGTCAAGCGGTGCATGCAGGGGGGCGATCCCGGCACGCCTGGCTATGCCGCATTCGCCCTCAACGACCGCGAACAGTTCTATTTCCACAGCGCCAGCGCGGAGGTGAGGAAGGCCGTGCCGCCGATGCATCCCGATCCCTGCGGCGAGATCCTGTCGATCCCGGCGGGCATCCAGGCTGACCAGGCCGGCGAGCCCCAGATCGACGCGCCGGTGCTGATTCTCTTCGGCGACAGCGACGTGGTGTTCCCGCCACCTGCCGGCAAGCAGGAGGCGGCACATCTGACCGGCAGCCCGAGCGTCACGCTGGAGATGATCCCGCAGGCGTCCCACTACCCCTTGTTCGAGTCTCATCACCTCCAGGTCGTCACCCTTGTGAACCACTGGCTGAAGGCCCACCACCCCTGATCCATCCAGCAAACGTGATCCCGGCGCCCTCCCATCTGGGGGAGCGCCGCGTTTATCACGTTGTGACCCACGAGCGTTGCGTCCTGGGCGAGACCGAGGAGGTCGGCCAGGACGTCATCGGCCGCGGGCGTCGAGACCGCCGGTGTCGAGATCGAGGGAGAGTAGGGGCGCCCAGCGAGATGAGCGAAGACACGGTGACGGTCGACTACGACAGCTGGGCGAGTCGAGGGCTCGCGGTCAGGGCCGAACGAAGCCTCGGTAGGCCCGGCGGTAGGTCGTCAGGCGACCCGCACGGACGCTGGGCCTCCCGACGCAGCGCCTGCACCAACCCGGAGCCGACTCCTCCGCCACGTCTTGGCGCTCCTGTCCGTCCCCTCGAGCAGCGGGCTTCAGCGGGGGGCTGGCGCCCGGTGCAGCGGGGCCCGCGCCCCCGGTGGATATCCAACGCGTGCCATCTAAGCTATCCACTTATCCAGACATGAGATACACTGACGGTCATGCGGAAGACTACCCTGGCGATCGATGACGAGTTGGTCCGCCGGGCTGCTGAGGTGCTGGGGACCGACGGGCTGAAGGCGACTGTGGACGGAGCCCTTCACGAGGTGATCGCCGCCGAGGCTCGACGGCGGTTCACCGAGCGCCTTCGCACCATGAGGGGCCTCGACCTCGACCAGCCAGACGTCATGGCTGGCGCGTGGCGCTGAGATCCACACATCTCGCTGACAAGAGCGCACTCGCGCGAGGAGCAGTCCGAGAGGTGGCAGCGGTGCTCGAGCCACTGCTCCTGGACGGGCGAATTGCCACCTGCTCGCTGATCGACCTGGAGCTTCTGTACAGCGCGCGGAGTGGCGACGACTTTCGAGCGCTCCTGGAAGAGCGGACAGGATTCCACCGAGTTCCGATCCTCCAGGCCGACTTCGATCGTGCGATCGAGGTCATGGGGACCCTTGCGCTGCGCGGGCGCCACCGGGTCGCATTGCCCGACCTCATCATCGCGGCGGTCGCCGAGAGAGGGTCGCTGATCGTCCTTCATTACGATGACGACTTCGAGCGGATCGCGGCGGTCACCGGCCAAGTCATGGAATGGGTCGTCCCGAAGGGCACAGTCTGAACACAGGACGATCCCTCGTTGTCCTCCCGCGGCGCGTGCCTCCTGCAGCCGGCGGCGGCTCCGCGGTACCGTTGTAGGACATGGCGGGATCCTTCCGCTGCGAGGACTGTGGAAAACCGGCCCGGCTCGTGGTCGACGACGGCCGCGTCTGCGACCGGTGCGGTGACCGGCGCATTGCCGTCGCCACTGGCTGGCCAGTCCTCCCCGATCCGGCGCTTCCAGAGGTGGTGATCGGTGCTGACGGACGTGAGCACCGATTCGCCTACCGGCTCCTCCGCACGCCCGGGGGGGATTACAGCTCTCGCCGAGGAGCAAGGTGCCCTTCCAGGCGAGGGGTACGAGCTCTGTGTGCTCGGGCCGCACGACGCGAGTGGCGACGAGCTCGCTGCTCGTGTCCGTGAGCGGGTCCCCGTTCGCGCTCCACCTTGGAGGTCCGGAGGAGGAGACGAGTGGCGTGACGTCCCAGTCCGGTGCTGATGGCCCCGTGTGTTCCCTGGCGACGCCGGTGCCGTCACGACCAGCACGTCAGCAGCTGACATGCGGGGTGATGCCGACGAGGACGAGGAGATCGATGACGACGCGCTCCTCGACGCCTGGGAGGAGATGGACCGCCACGCCGTGAGCGTCCTCCACCATGCCCTGCCTACGTCCCTGCCGGCCTCGGCTCCCGACGCCGAGCTCGCGAGTGCCGGCGCGCGACTGCGGGCTGGGCTCCGTAGCCGTCAGTGGCCGTACATGATCATCGGACAGGCGAACGGCTGGGGAAGGCTGCGGACATCCCGCCGACCGATGACGAGCTGTGGCTTCAGTCCGCGGGTGCGCTGGTCAGCATGCGCGAAGAGAGCGGGCTCCCCGGGGAGGAGGAGGCCTCCGTGATCGCCCTCCAGCATGGCGACTGGCTCGGTGCGGTGCTCGGCCTCGTCCATGGCGGAGTCGGCACCTCGGCAGAGCCGGACGACCTCGCTCGGGCCATCGCAACACTTCCCGACGGCGCCGCCCTCGAAGGAGTCGTAGACGAGGCGACCTTCGGGCCCGCCGCTCGCCAGCGTTCGGGGGGTGCTCCGCCTGGCTGACCGAGTCGGCGCGAAATCGCGCCTGGAGGCGGAGGGGCTCTTCGACCTCGTCGTCAGGCTCGAATCGGGCCTGGACTGACCCAGCTGGCCACGACCTTGGACCTACGCCTCATTCCCGAAGTTGGACCTACACCACCTCTCTGTAGGACCTACACCTCCCTCTTACGGCAACTTGTCAGTACCCACTCGTAGCCCCTGATCTGACCGGTCGTTCAGCGCGAACTACATTGGCACACAAGGGAAATCGAAACTGAGGGAGGCGGTGGAGCCCAAGGTGGGAATCGAACCCACGACCTACGCCTTACCAAGGTGTGCCGCGTG
>JAQBPH010000216.1:0-4680 GCA_028287625.1 Chloroflexota bacterium
CGAAGCAGGCCCCGCAGCCACCGCCGCCGACGCCCGCACCCACGCCGGTGCCGGTGAACCCGTCGCCGCCCCCGCCGCCGCCCACGCCCATCCCCAGTCCGACGCCCGTGCCCAGCCCGACTCCCACGCCGGATCCGACGCCCACCCCGAAGCCGTCGCCGACCGCCTCGCCCACTCCCTGAGTCCCACCATATCTGGTGGGCGTCATTGCCTGCGGGCACAACATGGGGTGGGGTCGCCGACCCTCGGGCGGGCTGTCTGGTATGCTTCGTGGTCACCTGGATGGCCATGACGATGTGCAGCGCATGCCCCTGTCGGTGAGGACTTCGCCGGCTCCTCGGGGAGACGAGCGCCCAGTGCGGCCCATCGCTGCGCTGGGCGCTCGTCGCGTTCCCGAGCCCGTGGTGCGCGCAGCGGCGGTCGTCGCACCGGAGGTCTCATGGAGTTCGAGCTAGGACGAGGGAAGCGGGCACGGCGCGCCTACGGATTCGACGAGGTGGCGCTGGTACCCGGCACGGTGACCATCAACCCCGCGGAGATCGACGTCTCCTTCCAGCTCGACGGCTCGACCTTCGACCTCCCCATCCTGGCGGCCGCCATGGACGGTGTGGTCGATCCCCGCTTCGCGGTCGCGATGGGGCGGCTGGGCGGCCTCGCGGTGCTCAACCTCGACGGTCTGCAGACCCGCTACGAGGATCCGAGCGAGGCGCTCCAGGAGATCGCGGACACGCCTCCCGAGAAGATCAACCTGCTGCTGCAGCGGCTGTACACCGCGCCGGTGCAGGACGGGCTCATCGGCCAGCGGATCGAGCAGATCAAGCACGGCGGGGTGCGCTGCGCGGTCTCCTCGATCCCCAACCACGCCGAGCGCCGGGGGCCGCTGGTGCAGGAGGCGGGGGCGGACGTCCTCGTCGTGCAGGGCACGGTGCTCACCGCGCGGCACGTCAGCAAGTCGTACCGCCAGCTCTCCTTCCGCGAGCTCACCCAGGCGCTCGACATCCCGGTGGTGGTCGGCAACTGCGTCGACTACGCCACCGCCCTCGAGCTGATGGACACCGGCATCAAGGGGCTGCTGGTGGGGGTCGGCCCGGGCGCCGCCTGCACCACCCGCGCGGTGCTCGGAGTGGGTGTGCCCCAGGTCACCGCCACCAGCGACTGCGCGGCGGCGCGCGACGACCACCTGCGGCGCAGCGGCGAGCGGGTGGCGATCATCACCGACGGCGGCATGCGCATCGGCGGGGACGTCACCAAGGCGTTCGCCAGCGGCGCCGACGCGGTGATGATCGGCTCCATCTTCGCCGCCACCGAGGACGCGGCGGGCCATGGCAACCACTGGGGCATGGCCACGCCCGATCCCAACCTCCCCCGCGGCACGCGCATCCGCACCGGGATCAAGGGACGCCTCGAGGAGGTGCTGTTTGGACCCGCTCATGTCGACGACGGCAGCATGAACCTGGTCGGCGCGCTGAAGAGCGCGATGGGGGTGTGCGGGGCGCGCACCATCCGCGAGTTCCAGGACACCGAGATGGTGATCGCGCCGTCGATCAAGACCGAGGGCAAGACCGAGCAGCGTGCGCAGCGCGTGGGAATGGGCGCCTGATGGCCGTCGTCACCGACACCAGCGCTCTCGCCGCCGCACCGGTGGCCACCGCGCAGGACACGGTGCTGGTGCTCGACTTCGGATCCCAGTACAGCCAGCTCATCGCCCGCCGGGTTCGCGAGGCGAAGGTGTACTGCGAGCTGCTGCCGGGGACGGTCAGCGCCGAGGAGGTGCGCCGCCGCAGGCCGCGCGGCCTGGTCTTCAGCGGCGGCCCGGCGTCCGTGTACGAGCCCGGAGCGCCGCGCCCCGACCCCGCGATCTACGACCTCGGCCTGCCCATCCTCGGCATCTGCTACGGCATGCAGCTGCTCGCCCAGGACCTCGGCGGCGCCGTCGAGCCGGCGGCGAGGCGCGAGTACGGGCTCGCCTCGCTGGTGGTCGACGAGGCCGGCGGGCTGTTCGAGCGGCTCCCCGCCGAGCTGCCGGTGTGGATGTCGCACGGCGACGTCATCACCACGCTGCCCCCCGGCTTCCGCGCCGTGGCCCACTCGCTGAACTCGCCGTGCGCGGCGATGGCGGGTCCCGCGGGACGGCTGGGCATCCAGTTCCACCCCGAGGTGGTGCACACCCCGCTGGGACGCGAGGTGCTCCGCAACTTCCTCTACCGCGTCTGCGGCTGCAGCGGCACCTGGGAGCCCTCGTCGTTCATCGACATGGCGGTCTCCGACGTTCGCTCCCGGGTGGGTGACGGCCGGGTGCTCTGCGCGCTGAGCGGCGGCGTCGACTCCGCGGTGGCGGCGACCCTGGTGCACCGGGCGATCGGCGACCAGCTGGTCTGTGTCTTCGTCGACAACGGCCTGCTCCGCCGCGCCGAGGCCGACCGGGTCATCGACGTGATGTCGCGGCAGCGGCACATCGACCTCGTCCATGTCGACGCCAGCGACCGCTTCCTCGCCGCGCTCGCCGGCGTGGTCGACCCCGAGGAGAAGCGGCGGGCGATCGGGCGCACCTTCATCGAGGTCTTCGAGCAGGAGGCGCGCCGGCTCGGCCAGGTCGACTTCCTCGCCCAGGGGACGCTCTACCCGGACGTCATCGAGTCGACGGCGCGCGACACCAAGCACGCCCACCGCATCAAGACCCACCACAACGTCGGCGGCCTGCCCGAGGACCTGCGCTTCGCGCTGGTGGAGCCGCTCCGCTACCTCTTCAAGGACGAGGTCCGCAAGGTGGGGCTCGCCCTCGACCTCCCCGAGGACCTGGTCTGGCGGCAGCCGTTCCCCGGTCCGGGGCTGGCCATCCGGATCATCGGAGAGGTCACCCGCGAGCGCCTCGAGACCCTGCGAGCGGCCGACTGGATCGTCATCGACGAGATCAAGCGCAGCGGCCTCTACCGCGAGGTGTGGCAGTCGTTCGCGATCCTCACGCCGATCTCCTCGGTGGGGGTGATGGGCGACGGGCGCACCTACGCCAACGTCGTCGCCATCCGCATCGTCACCAGCGACGACGGCATGACCGCCGACTGGGCGAAGGTGCCCTACGACGTCCTCGGCGCCATCTCGCGGCGCATCGTCAACGAGGTGCAGGGCGTGAACCGTGTGGTCTACGACATCAGTTCTAAGCCTCCCTCGACGATTGAGTGGGAGTGAGGCGTTGTCGGCGACGTGTTTTTACCGGGGGGGAGTACCTCCCCCCCGCTCAGGGCAAAGACATCGCGCACTTCCGGTTGGGCGACTGACCTGGTGGAGAAGCGCGATGCCGTGCCCTACCCCCCCTGCGCCGGCACTCGCCGGCGGGCGGCGCGTTGCGCCGCCTGAGCGTGTTCTTCTGGCCCCGGCGGCAGTGACGCGGTGACGCGGGTCCTGATCGCAGGCTCCGGGGCCCGGGAGCATGCGCTGGTCTGGGGATGCGCGCGGCATCCGGGGACGGAGCTGATCTGCGCACCGGGCAACGGGGGCACCGCCGGGCTGGCCAAGAACGTCGCCGTGGCGGCCGACGACGTGCCCGCAATCGTCCGGCTGGCGGTCGAGCGCGAGGTCGACCTGGTCGTCATCGGTCCCGACGCGGCCATCGCCGCCGGGCTCGCCGACGGCTGCGCAGAGCGTGGCATCGCGGTGTTCGGCCCCACCCGCGCGGCGGGGCGGGTGGAGTCGTCGAAGGAGTTCACCAAGCGGCTGGCGGGCACCGCGGGCATCCCCACCGCCGCATGGCAGGCGGGTGGCGTCGACGACCGCCGGCGTCTCCACGGCTTCGCGGCGGAGCTCGGCACCTGCGTGGTCAAGGCCGACGGGCTCGCCCTGGGCAAGGGGGTGACGGTGTGCGACGACGCCGCCGCGGCCCGGGCCGCGATCGACGCCTGCCTGCTCGAGGGTCGCTTCGGCGACGCCGGGACCCGGGTGGTCGTCGAGGAGCGGATGAGCGGCCGCGAGGTGAGCGTGTTCGCCCTCAGCGACGGCGGCGCGGTGCGGGCGCTCGCCCCCGCCTGCGACTACAAGCGCATCCACGACGGCGACCGCGGGCCCAACACCGGCGGCATGGGCGCCTACGCGCCGCCCGCCGGGCTCGACCCGGACGCCACCCTCGACGACGCCCTGCGGCGCTTCGTCGAGCCCTGCGTGGCCGCGCTGCGCGCCCAGGGCACGCCCTTCCGCGGCTGCCTCTACGCGGGGCTCATGCTCACCGATGCGGGCCCGCGGCTGGTCGAGTTCAACGCCCGCCTCGGCGACCCCGAGACCCAGGTGGTGCTGCCGCTCCTCGGCGAGGACCTGCTCGACCTGCTCATCGCATGCGCGCGCGGCGGGCTGGCGGGCGGCAGGGCGCAGGCGCTCCCCGGCGCCGCCGTCGGCGTGGTCGCCGCCGCCGCCGGCTACCCGGGCAGGGTGCGCGGCGGTGACGTGATCACCGGTCTGGAGGCGCTGGACGGCGACGCGCTCGTCTTCCACGCCGGAACCCGGCGCGATCCCGACGGCACGGTGCGCACCGCCGGAGGGCGGGTTCTCACCGTGGTCGCCCGAGGCGACACCCTGGCGCCCGCGCGGGAACGGGCCTACGCCAACCTCGGGCGGCTGCGCTTCGAGGGGATGCAGCGGCGTGGCGACATCGCCGACCCCGCAGGGGCCCAGGCCGCCGCGGCGCCCGGGGGA
>JAQBPH010000361.1:0-4497 GCA_028287625.1 Chloroflexota bacterium
CGAACACGCCACGCCGCCGTGATGGGCGCGCTGCTCCTGCTCGCCGCCTGCGGGGCGCCGCCCGCCGCCGCTCCCTCCGGGACGCCGGGCACCGCCGCACCCGCGCTCACCGGGGCGGCCTGGACGACCTATCACGGTGACGCCGCCCGCACCGGGGTCGACCCCAGCTCGCCGCCGGTGGGATCGCCGCGCGTGCTCTGGCGCTCGGCCGCCCTCGACGGCGAGGTCTACGCCGAGCCGCTGCTGGTCGACGGCCACGTCATCGTCGCCACCGAGGGCGACTCTCTCTACTCGCTCGACGCCGGCAGCGGCGCGGTCGCCTGGCAGGCGCACCTGGGCACCCCCGTGCCGCGGTCGATGCTGCCCTGCGGCAACATCTTCCCCCTCGGCATCACCGGCACGCCGGTGGTCGACCGCGCCGCGCAGCTGGTCTACGCGGTCGCCGAGACCACCCCCGGCACCCACACCCTGGCCGCCGTCGAGCTGGGCACCGGCAGGGTGCGCTGGCAGCGTGGCGTCGACCCGCCGGGGATGAGCGCGATCACCCAGCAGCAGCGCGCCGCCCTCACCCTGGACGCGGGCCGGGTCGTGGTCGCCTTCGGCGGGCTCCTCGGCGACTGCGGCGCCTACCACGGCTGGGTGGTCGCGGTGGCCGCCGACGGCAGCGGCCCGCTGCTCGACCTCCGGGTGCCGAGCACCCGCGAGGCGGGGATCTGGGCGCCGGCGGGACCGGTGGTCGACGCCGACGGGAGCCTGCTGGTGGCCACCGGGAACAGCGAGGCGGCGGCCACCCTCGACGGCGGCGACTCGGTGCTCCGGCTCTCGCCCGACCTCCGCCAGCTCGACCAGTGGGCGCCGGCCGACTGGCGCCTGCTCAACGCCACCGACACCGACGTCGGCTCCATCAGCCCGGCCCCGGTGGGCGGTGGCCTGCTCTTCCAGGGGGGCAAGTCGGGCCGCGGCTACCTGCTCCGCGCCGGCCACCTCGGCGGCGCCGGCGGCGAGGCGTTCGCCGCGGAGGTCTGCCCGGGCGGCTCCTACGGCGGCACCGCCTTCGCCGCGCCCTACCTGTACGTGCCCTGCGTCCAGGGGCTGCGGGCGCTGCGCATCGGTCCCGGCGCCGCCTTCTCGGTGGCCTGGACCGGCCCCCCGACCGGCTCGCCGATCGTCGCGGGCGGCGCGGTCTGGGCCACCGGCTCCGGCCAGACCACCCTCCTCGCGCTCGACCCCGCGAGCGGCGCGGTGCGCGCCCGCGTCGAGGTCGGGCCCACCCTCCGCTTCGCCACCCCGGCCAGCCTGGGCGGCACCCTGGTGGTGGGCTCGGGGAACTCCATCGTGGCGGTGACCGGGGTCTGACCCGGCCCGGGAACCCTTGACGGAGCCCTCCCTGGACGGCTTGAATTGCCCGCTCCGAGAGGAAGCCCGCCGTGCGGGGAAGCGGGTGCCTGGGTGCTCTTCACAACTGTCGACTTTGCCGTCTTCTTCACCACCGTCCTGGCGCTGAGCTGGCTCGTTCCGGCCTTCGGCACCCGCTGGAAACTGCTCGTCCTACTGGCGAGCTACGTCTTCTACAGCTGGTGGGACTGGCGGTTCTGCGGGCTTCTGGCGGCCTCGACGGCCGTCAACCAGGCCGCCGCCGAGGCGATCGCGCGCAGCCGGTCGGCGGCGAGGCGGCGCACCCTCCTGGCGCTCGCCGTCGGCGCCGGGCTGGTCACCCTCGGCTTCTTCAAGTACGCCGGCTTCTTCGCCAGCTCGCTGGAGAACGCCCTCGGCCATCTCGGCGTCGGCGCCCCGCTGCCGCTGCTCCAGGTGGTGCTGCCGGTCGGCATCTCGTTCTTCACCTTCCAGGCGATCAGCTACGTGGTCGACGTGTACCGGTCGTCCATCGAGCCCGCCTCGCGCCTCGACTTCGCCGTGTACCTCTCCTACTTCCCCCACGTGGTCGCCGGGCCGATCGTCCGTGCCCGCGAGTTCATCCCCCAGCTGCGGCGCAGCCCCGCCGAGCCCCGGGTCGACGGCGGCCGTGCCCTGTGCCTGATCGTTGGCGGCCTCTTCAAGAAGGTGGTGCTCGCCGGCTTCCTGGCCACCGCGGTGGTCGATCCCGTCTTCGCCGCGCCGGGGGCGCACTCGCGGCTCGAGGTGCTCGCCGCCGTCTACGGCTACGCGGTGCAGATCTGGGCCGACTTCAGCGGCTACACCGACATCGCCATCGGCTGCGCGCTGCTGATGGGCATCCGCTTCCCCGCCAACTTCGACGCGCCCTACACCGCCACCAGCCTGCAGGACTTCTGGCACCGCTGGCACATGACCCTCTCGCGGTGGCTGCGCGACTACCTGTACGTGCCTCTCGGCGGCTCGCGGGGGTCGCGGCTGTTCACCGCGCGCAACCTGATGCTCACCATGCTGCTGGGCGGCCTCTGGCACGGCGCCGCCTGGACCTTCGTGGTCTGGGGCGGCATCCACGGCGCCTTCCTGGTCGCCGAGCGGCGGCTGCGCGGCCGCGGGCCGAACCTCGACCCGGTGGCCGCCCGCGCCCTGGGGCGCCTGCTCACCTTCCATGTCGTCTGCCTGGCCTGGATCTTCTTCCGCGCCGACTCGCTGGGCACCGCCTTCAGCCTGCTCGGCCGGCTGGTCACCGGGGGCGGAGCCGCCCCGCTGCTCACCCTGCCGGTGGTGCTCGCCGTCGGTCTCGGCATCGGCGTCCAGTACCTGCCCGCGGGAGTGGTGGGACGCGCGGTGGCGCGCTTCTCGCACCTCGCTCCGGCGCTGCAGGGCACCGCCCTCGCCGCCGCGCTGGTCGGCATCGGCGTGCTCGGCCCCCAGGGCGTCGCCCCGTTCATCTACTACCGCTTCTGACGTGGAGGAGCGGCGGCTGATGCGACCTCGACAGCTGATGGTGGTGGCGCTCGTCGGCCTCAGCCTCGCCCTGATGCTCAACGCCCGAAGCCTGGAGCGCAGCGCCGAGACCTCGCCCTTCGGGGTGCGCCGCAGCGTCGAGATGGCGCTGCTCCACCCGGTGGTGGCGATCAGCGACCACCTCGCCCTCGACCGCCCCCGGGCGGCGCTCGGCGCCCTGCTGCGGCGTCCCGACGACGGCGGCCCGGCCCCGCCCGACCCCGCCGCCCTGCCCCCGGAGCCGGCGCCGGTGCGGGTGGCCTCGCCGGGCCTGCGGCTGCGGCTCCCCGCGAGCGGGCCGGCGCGGCCCGCCCCGCCGCCCGCGCCACCGGCGCACACCGCCGCCGACCCCCTCCGCCTGCTGGTGGGGGGCGACTCGGTGGCCGGCTTCCTCTGCTACGAGATGCAGGCTCTCGCCGAGCACGATCCCAGCCTGGCGGTGCACACCCACTTCCAGATCTCGACCGGCCTCAGCCGCCCCGACTACTACGACTGGCCGGCGCACCTCGCCGACGACACCGCCGCCGCCAATCCCGAGGTGGTGGTGTTCATGGTCGGCGCCAACGACGACCAGCCGCTGCAGACCGACGGCGGCGGTGTCGCCGACTTCGGCTCCCCCGCCTGGGTCGCCGAGTACGGCCGGCGCGCCGGGGCGCTCATGGACCAGGTGCGTCGCGAGGGCCGCGCCCTGGTCTGGGTCGGGCTGCCGGTGATGCGCGCCCCCGACTTCGACGCCCGCATGGACGTGATCGACGACGCCGCCCGGCGCCAGGCGGCCCGGCGCGCGGGGGTGCTCTTCCTCGACAGCCGGCCTCTCTTCTCCGACGCCGGCGGCGGCTACGCCGCCTACCTTCCCGACAGCTCGGGAGCCCTCACCCTGATGCGGGCCCCGGACGGCATCCACCTCTCTCCCCAGGGAGGGATGCGGCTCGCGGAGGCGGTGCTCCGCCTGCTCCACGACCACCCTGGAGCGGGCGGCTGGGCCCTCCCCATGACCGGGCGGGCGCGCTGAGCGTCCGGTCGCAGTCTCCGCCCCAGGGCGGCGGGCCGCCGTGGCCGCGCCCCCGCAGCGGGGGCGCGGCGTGGCGACGAGCCGGGCTATCGCCCGTTGATGCCTCGGAGCCGGCGGCCGGCACCCAGCGCACCGATGCCGAGTCCGGCGAGCAGCAGGCCACCGCCCAGCGGCACCTCGGCGCCGGTCTTCGGCGTGGCCACCGCCCTGGTGGCGGCGGGAGGGTTGGACGCGGTCACACCGGCGGCCCCGCTCCCCGGGACGGGGAGGGCCACCGGGGCGGGGGCTCCGCCGGCGACCGGGCAGATGACCGCGGCAGCGTTCTTGACGTCGCTGCTGTCGTCGTCCTTCGAGCTGTCCTCGGAGTCCTTGTCGGTGTCCTCGGCGTCCTTGTCCGAGGCCTTGTCCGAGCCGCTTTTGCCGGTGCCGCAGGCGACCGGGGCGGGCATGGGCTTCGAGACCGGCGCCGCCGCCTTCGGGGTCGGCGTCGCCTTCGGGATCGGTGTCGCCTTCGGCGTCGGCGTGGCCTTGGCAGTCGCCGTCGGCTTGGGCGTGGCGATCGCCTTGGGTGTCGGCGTCGGAGTCGAGGC
>JAQBPH010000369.1:0-2905 GCA_028287625.1 Chloroflexota bacterium
GAGCGCGCTCACTGGGAGCGCAGGGCCTCGATCGGCGCAAGGCGGGCGGCGCGGGCCGCGGGGTAGACACCGAACACCAGGCCGACGGCGGCGGCGACGCCGACCGCGATCAGCACCGGGGTGGCGGTGATGGTCACTCCGATGGTGGTGAAGTGCGGCACCAGCCGGCCGGCGAGCAGCGCGGCCCCGACCCCCAGCAGTCCGCCGATGATGCTCAGCGCGGCGGCCTCGACGAGGAACTGGCGAAGCAGGTCGCCCGGGGTGGCCCCGAGGGCCTTGCGCAGGCCGATCTCGCCGGTGCGCTCGGTGACCGACACCAGCATGATGTTCATCACCCCGATGCCGCCGACCAGCAGCGAGATCGCCGCCACGCTGGCGAGCAGGATGGTGAGGGTGGTGGTCACCGACTGGGCGGTGCTGAGGAAGGAGCTGTTCGCCTGGATGGTGAAGTCGGCGGCGGCCGCGCTGCCGATGTTGTGGGTGACCATCAGCAGCTGGTCGGCCTCCTGGTAGGCGGAGCCCAGGGTGCTCGAGCCGGTGGAGCTGAGCAGGATGCGCTGCACGCTGTTGGGGTCGCCCCCGGTGAGCAGGTCCTGGGCCGCGGTGACCGGCACCACGGCGAGGTCGTCGCCGTTCTGGAAGCCCTGTCCGCCGACGGTGGTGAGGATGCCGGTGACGGTGAACGGCACCTTGCCGATGGTCACCGAGTCGCCGAGGGTGACCCCCAGGTCGGACGCGGTGGTGCTTCCCAGCACCACCTTCTGGGCGTGATCGCTGACGTCGGCATTGGTGAGGAAGGAGCCGCTGGAGACGCTGCGGGCGTTGGCGACCAGCCATCCCGGGGTGCTGCCGCTGACCGTGGTGCTCCAGTTCGAGGCGCTGCTGACCAGGGTCTCGCGGGCCTGGACGACCGGCGCGACCGCCTGGATGTCGGGGGCGTTGGCCTTGTCGGCGAGCCCGGTGACGTCGGCCATGGTCAGGGTGCTGGCGCTGCCCGCGCCGCCGAAGATGCCGCCGGTGCTGGTGCTGCCGGGGGTGATGGTCAGCAGGTTGGTGCCGAGCGCGGAGATCTGCGCGTTGACCTGGTCGGAGGACGCCTGGCCGATGCCCACGGTGCAGATCACCGCGGCGACGCCGAACAGGATGCCCAGGGTGGTGAGGATGGAGCGCAGCCGGTGGCCGAGGATGCCGCGCAGCCCGGTCAGGAGGGTGTGCTTGAGGCTCATGTGAGGGTGACTCCCCCCGGTGGCGCCCACGGGACTCGCGCCACCTCCCCCTGCCGCGACCTCCTCGTCGAGGTGCCCGTCGATGGTGTGCACCACCCGCTTCGCCACCGCGGCGACCGCGGGGTCGTGGGTGATCAGCACCACCGTGCGCCCGGCCTCGTTGAGCTGGCGGAGGATGGCGAGGATGTCCCGGCTGGAGGCGGAGTCGAGGTTGCCGGTGGGCTCGTCGGCGAGGATCAGGTCGGGGTCGGTGACCAGCGCGCGGGCGATGGCGACGCGCTGCTGCTGGCCGCCGCTGAGCTGGTTGGGACGGTGGTCGACACGCTTGGCGAGGCCCACCTGCTCGAGCACCCGGAGCGCCGAGCCGCGGCGGTCGCGTGCGCTCCGGTAGAGGAGGGGCAGCTCGACGTTGCGCCAGGCGGAGAGGTCGTTGAGCAGCTGGAACTGCTGGAAGACGAAGCCGATGCGCTTGTTGCGGATGTGCGCGAGCTCGCGGGCGCCCATGCCGGAGACGTCCTCGCCGGCGAAGAGGTAGCGGCCGGAGGTGGGGTTGTCGAGGCAGCCGATGATGTTCATCAGCGTCGACTTGCCCGAGCCCGAGGGACCGACCACGGCGACGAAGTCGCCCTCGTCGACGGTGAGGCTGACGCCGTCCAGCGCCCGTACCTCGGCGTCGCCGCTGCCGTAGATCTTGGAGACCTGGTCGAGACGGAGGACCTCGCCCACGGTCAGCCCCCCAGGGTGCGGCCGAGGGCGCCGGCCCCGCCGCGCCCGCCGCCACCGCCGAGCAGCCCGCCGCCGGTGGTGCGGCTGGTGCTCGAGGGCACCGTGCTGCTCACCGTGGCGATCACCACGTTGTCGCCCTCGTTGAGCCCGGAGACGATCTGCGTGCGGCTCGAGTCGGAGGCGCCGGTGGTGACCGCCACCATCTGCGGCTGGCCGTTGACCAGCATCTGCACGTTCGATCCGCGGATCGCGGCGGTGGGCACGGTGAGCACCCCGACCACCTGGTTGACGACCACGGTGATCGATGCGGAGACCCCGGCGTGGAGGCCGGGGTTGCTGCCGTCGAGGACGACGACCACCGGGAAGGTGGCGACCCCGGAGGTGACCGTCGCCACCGCGGCGACCTGGGTGATCTTGCCCTTCACCGCCTGGGTGGCGCCCGCGGGGGTCACCAGGGCCCGCTGGCCGACGGCGATCTGGTTGACCTGGGTGTCGCTCACCGTGCCGGTGACCTGGAAGGCGCCGGGGGTGAGCACCGAGATCTGCGGGCTGCTCGAGGAGCTGGAGCTGCTGCTGCTGCCGGCACCGCTCGAGATGGTCTGGCCGACGGTGAGGTTGACCACCCCGACGACCCCGTCGACGGGGGCGGTGAGGGTGCCCTGGCTGAGCGCCTTCTGCGCGCTGTCGACGTTGATCTGGGCGATCTGCACCTGGCTCTGGTCCATCTGCACCTGCTGCGCGGTGCTGCCCTGCTGGAGCACGCTCAGCGCGTCCTGGGCGTTGGTGACCTGGACCTGCGCGGAGCTGACCTGGCTCTGCGCCTGGTCATTGCTCTGCTGCGCCTTGACCTGCGCGGTCGCCGCTGCGGCGGCGCCCTGTGCCTGCGCCTGCTGCACCGACAGCGCATTGTTCGCCTGGTTATCGGTGAGGGAGGTCTGCGCGCTCTGCAGCTG
>JAQBPH010000379.1:0-3473 GCA_028287625.1 Chloroflexota bacterium
CTTCGAAAGGGCGTCGAAGTGAATCGCGGGGAGCGGCAGGAGACGGTCGACCGGACCGGCCCGCATCGCCCGGCTGATCGCCCCCGCGGTCAGCGCCACCGGACCCGGTGACAGCACCGGCTCCGGAGTCGACGCCGACGACAGGCAGTGCACCGCCCCGTCGCTGCCGATGTCGTCGTACCTGCTGTAGATGCGCTGCACCGTCCAGGTCTCGTTCCCCATGGAGATGGCGTCGATCTCCCCGTTGCAGATGTCGCCACACTCGCCATGCCCGGGGTCGTACCAGGCGCTCACCTCGGGGTCGGTCACCATCTCCGCGAACTCGTGGCTGGTCACCTGTGTCAGGCGCTGCTCCTGGGTCACCGAGAGGTGCAGCGAGCAGGACGAGTCGCTCGGGCAGGTCTCGATGAGACACCGGTCGGAGAGGGAGGGGATGACCGCGTAGTAGCAGGGGTTCCCCGCTGCGGTGGTGAAGAACAGGTGGTAGCCGAAGGCGCTGTCGCACTCCGGCTCGCGCATGACGATGCCCAGGCCAGGATCATCGACGCCGGTGTTCTCGTCGAGGTAGATGACGACGACCTGGTCCGCGGGGTTGCTGGGCTCGGGCAGGGCGCCGGCATTGATGCAGGACTGGACGATGCTCTCGACGTCGGTGTTCGTCAGCGTGCTCGGGACGCTGTCCACGACGCATGCCTGCATGAGGAAGCCCATGCTGTTCACGCCGTACTGGGTGAGGACGTTCATGAAGCTGCTCTGCGCCAGATCCTGGAGGAACTGGTTCAGCCTTCCGGCCCGCTCCATGTGGGATGGGTCGGTGCGCCACAGGGATCCCCAGAAGCTCGCGTAGATCTGCGGGCACCTGACCACCGGGCCGCCGTTGTACACGAACCCCGGAAGGGTCGCGGCCGCCGGCGAGATGCCCCCGACGATGGCCGCTCCCGGTTCGGCCCCGTGGAGGACCGCCTGTCTCGCCTTCGGACTGACCCCTCCATATGCCACGCGTCTCCTGGTGCCGACAGCCATGGCCGTACCTCCCTGGTCCGAGCGAACGGTTCCCACTGATGTCCAGGTTCTGGACACTCGCGTGGCATTCGGTCGCGTGGCCACGAAGGGTGGAGCCTCGGTCAGCGTGGAGGCCATCATCCCCGGCGAGGGCGGGAAGCTGGCACGGGAGACGATCTCCTGACTGCCGAGACTCGCACCCCACGTGGCTGGTTTGCGAGACACCTCACCGCCAAACCACCCTGGCCGGCGGTGAGATGCAGTGGGATCGTAGCAAGCAAATTCAAACGGTGCAAGCCCCTGATTGGTGTCGGATGCGCAACCGGGCAATGTGAGTCATTGTGCCTGTGGGCCCATGCCGTGACGTGCATCCACTGTCCATGTGCCCATGTCTGCGCAGTCTGGCAGAAACTGCGCGACAGCCGTCTGGGATTGGACACCGGTCACCATGGACCCATGGGGACGGTGGCCGTCCGACCACTGTGGGCCCGTGGATGCACCCGTGTTGTGGTCATGTGGGCAAACGTTCACCGACATGATTAGCGCTGTTGCTGCAGTGGGGATTCCCTGCTATGCTCTGCGCCATCGAAGCCCCCAGCACCGATGGGGGGTGAGGTGACCACTGAACTACCATGCTTATCATCCCATTCCACGACCCATCCCCCGGTACGTCGGCGACGACGATGACAAACGGCGACGCCGGGGACACCAGCCTCAACCCGGACCACCGCCGCCGGGTTGGGGTGATCCATCGACCGGCGAGCGGCAGCCTCGGAATCATGAGGAGGTGACGGCGATCGAGAGCTAGGTCCTTTGACGACGCACGGGATGAGAAGACGCTCATCCTCGGAACCCGCTCATCCTCTGGCAGAGCGCTGCCCGATGTCACCACCGCTGGTGGTGGTCGGCTCGCGCACGCTCTCGACGCTGAACGTGGGGATGGCGCTGCAACGCCACCCCGCACCCGTCAGGCTACCTACGCGAAAGGATACCACAGATGAAGAAGCAAATGCTCGCCCTCGCGGCAACCTCGACCACGGTCCTCGGCCTCATGGCGACGGGCGCGATGGGCACCACCACCGCCTTCGCCAACGGCGGCGGCACCGGGAACAACACCTGCACCAACTACAAGAGCGTGAAGCTCGTCGAGTGCGTCGGCCAGGTGAACGGCAACACCGTCAAGGTCGACATCAGCGCCCTCAACGACAACGAGCTCAACATCCTCAGCGGCAACACCCTCACCGTGCTGGCGAAGGACATCGACGTGATCGAGGCGACGACCGGCGACGTGAACGTGATCGCGGTCGAGGTCGGCAACGTTCTGAGCAACCTGCACGTGAACGCCTGCGACATCCAGGTCGTCAACGTCCAGCTGCTCACCAAGGCCACCTCGCAGTGCCACGCCTGATCGCATAGGTGTTCCGGCGGGCAGGGGTGAGGACCCCTGCCCGCCCTCTCCCAACCTGGTGCGATGACGAGCGGAGATCGCCGCTCGGCTCGCTGAACACGTCCCTCACCGCCCCGGGGAGCCTGGCCCTGACCCGCCCGGCACATGCGATGTGCCCCCCTCTCCCTTCCTGAAGGGGCCAGCCCCCGGGGTCTCCACCACAGCGGCAGGCACGCCGCGCGCGGCTCTGCGCCGGCCGGGGGCCGTGCGCTCCACATAGACCCACAATCATCGTAGGACCATGACAACGCAGTTCCACGCGGCAGCGGAGCCCATCGTTCCTGTGCACCTGATGCGCACTCAGGAGGGAACCGGAGTACCCTTGAGGCAGAGAAGGGAACCCCACGCAAGCTCACCGGGGGGTGGGTGCGTGGTGGCATGGAGGTGACGCCATGATGCTGCCTGATGCGGCATTCGTGCGATCGCGTACCGCGCACGGCTCGATGACGGGGAATGGGCGGCGGTTCGCTCCACCGATGACGCGCGCATCCCGCCGCCGAGACGGGGGTGCCTGAGCTGTGTCGGACAGCGGCGGCGGTCTGAGCAGCGGTCTCGTCACCAGGGCGACGCAATCGCAGCCTCCCCCCGCATCCCGTCTCGAAGCACCCCGAGCTGGGCGTGCCCCGAGCTCAGCTCAGCGCAACGCGGCACGACAGGCCGAACGGCGCCTCGTCGTCTACCTCGAGGAGCCCCAGCGCCGCTGGCTTCGCGGCATCGAGGCAGACGCTCTCCGAGACGATGTCCGCCTCTCCGCCAGTGCCATCGTCCGGTTGGCCATCGATGAGCTGCGTGCCCGCGGCGTCGGCTGGCAGGGCCTCGCCGATCGGCTACCGGAGGGCTGAGGTGGCCTCCTCAACTCGACGAGCCGATCACCTACCCCCCTGGCTTTGGATCTACAGCCGCGCCCGGCGCTTCAGCTCCAGGTAGCGGTTCACCAGCCGCGGGCTGAGGGTGCGGGCGTCGGCGTCGAGGGTGTCGACGCCGCTGCGCCGGAGGATCTGCAGCGAGGCCTCGCGGTCGGCGA
>JAQBPH010000409.1:0-15240 GCA_028287625.1 Chloroflexota bacterium
CCCCGGCCAGCCGGTCGAGCCCGCGGTCGAGCCGTGCCGCGGCGGCGGCGGCGTCGGGCGGCGGGCTGTCGGGACGGAGCAGCCGCCGCACCGTGGCGGCGAGAGCCGACGGCGCCGGTCGGGCCACGCCCAGCTCGTCGAGCAGGGCGCCGCGGCCGTCGTCGCCCCGAGCCGCGGGCGAGGCCGCACGCACCCCGAGCGCGGCAGCCAGCCAGAGGGCCACCCCGGGCGGTCCCAGGAAGGCGGCCGAGGTGGCGACGAGCGCGGCCTGGTCCTCGATCGTGGCGACCCCGGGGAGCCGCCGGCAGCGGCCCCCGAGGGCGCTCTCGAGCGCCTGCGCGAAGGCCTCCTCGCCCTCCAGCCGGCCCGAGGCGGCGAGCTGCACCGACGCCTCGCCCGCCTCGACCACGGGGACCAGCGCCGCGGCGACCGCGTCCACCGCGCCGAGCAGGCCGGCGTCGCCCTGGACGGTGAGCACCGGGGCCGTCTCCCACGCCCATCCCATCAGCCGGAGGAAGCCGGCACGGCTCTCCAGCAGCCGGGTGCCGAGGAGGCGGGGCAGGAGGAGCGCCGGCGGTGCGTCCAGCTCCACCGGCAGCAGGGGGCAGCCCCCGGTCCTGCCGGGGTCCGGGGGGTCGCGCAGGAGGGTTGCGGCCGCGGCGTCGCCCCAGACCCGCGCCGCCCGGTCCGGCCCCGTCAGGGCGTCGTCGGGGCAGACCAGGATGCAGTCGAAGCGCTCAGCGAGCCGCTCCATCGCCCCGGCGTCGAGGCTGGCCAGTGGCTCGGCGGGGCGGCCACCGTCGAGCGCGAGCGGACGCAGCCGGCCGAGCGGCGCGAACACCGTCACCACCGCCCCGGGAAGGCGGCGCCGCACCTCGGCCTCGACCACCCGGGGGATGGCCACGCGGCCGCAGTCCTCGACGTCGAAGGCGCCCCAGAGGGCGATTCGCATGGGGCGGAATGATGCACCGCGGGTCGGCTACCATGCCGCCCGTATGGCGGCAGGGGGCGCTCCGGCGTTCGGGCGGTGAGCAGAGTGCTCGGTGTGCGGCGTCCCGTGAGTCGCGTCGCGGGCGTGGAGGAGACCGGGGTCCGCGCGCTGGCGATCTGCCTGTACCTGGCTCTCGCGGCCGGCATCGTGGTGGCCCGCCGTCCGGACGCCGTGGTGCATCCGCAGTTCTGGGCCGAGGACGGCCTCGTGTTCTTCGCCCAGGCCTACGACCGCGGTGCCGCCACGGTGCTCTCGCCCGGGACCGGCTACCTCCAGCTCACCCCGCGGCTGACGGCGCTGCTGGCGCAACCCCTGGGCCTCGCGGCCGCGCCCGCACTGTTCAACCTCGTCGGCATCCTGGCCCAGCTCGCACCCGCCCTCCTCATCCTGTCCTCCCGCTTCCAGCGCGCGATCCCCGATGTCCGGGTGCGGGCCCTCCTCGGCGTCCTCTACCTGCTGATCCCGAACTTCGAGGTGCACGTCACCGTGACCAGCGCCCAGTGGCACCTCGCCATCCTGCTGTGCATGGTGGTCGTCGCCGCGCCGGCGCGAGGCCTGGCCTGGCGCTGCTTCGACCTCGCCGTCATCGCGGTCGGGGGCCTGACCGGACCGCTGATCCTGGTGGTGGCGCCGCTGGCGCTGATCCGGTGGCTCACCACCCGCCAGCCCTGGTACGGGGTGGTGGCGGCGGTGGCGTCGCTCGTCGCCGTCGTGCAGGCCTGGTCCCTCCACGACAACGCCCGCCCCGGCATGCCCCTGGGCGCAAGCCCGCGCAGCCTGATCCGGATCCTCGCCGACCGGGTCATCGTCCCCGGCCTGACCGGTGAGCAGAACCCCGCGATCTTCTCGCTGCACCTGTGGCACGGCCTGCTCTGGGCGACGCTGCTCGTGGCCGCCACCCTGGCGCTGGGGGCGTATGCCGTGCTGCGCGGGCCCGCCGAGCTGCGTGTGGTGCTGGCCTTCTCGGCGGCCAGCCTCACCCTGGCGCTCCTGAACCCCCTGATCGTGATGGTGGGTCCGCAGTGGCCCCCGCTGGTCGCCGGCGAGGCCGGCCAGCGCTACTTCCTCATTCCCACGCTCGGCTTCCTGGTGCTGGTGCTCTGGGGGCTCTCGCGTCTGTCGCGACGGCCCCGGACGGCGGCGGGCGGGCTGCTCGCGGTGCTGCTCCTCGCCGGGACGGCCGCGCATCCCCAGTACCCGTCGCTCCTCGACCTCCACCCCGAGGCGTCCGCAGCCGAGCTCGCGGCGGCGCCACCGGGAACGGTGGTCGAGATCCCGCTCAACCCGGCGGGATGGTCGATGTCCCTGAGGAAGCACTGACGCCGGAGGGCGCCTCCGCCCAGACGGTCCGGTGGAGCAGGTCGAACAGCCGCTGCTCCATCGCCTCGGGCGTCCAGCGGGTGCGCACCAGCTCGAGCGCGTTCGCCGAGATCCGCTCCCACAGCGGCGGCTGCGTGTACAGCTCGACGACGGCGGCGGCGAACGCCTCGGGGTCGTCGCGGATCAGCGTGTGGCGGCCGTCCTCGAGGCCCATCCCCTCGGCGCCCACGGTGCTGGTCACGACGGGGAGGCCGTGGGCCATCGCGTGGCCGTTCTTGCCCTTCATGCCGGCGCCGTAGCGCAGCGGCGCCACGAAGACGCGCGCCTGCCGCAGGTGCGCCTCGACGTCGGGGACGTGGCCGGTGACCACGATGTCGCCCCCGTGCAGCGCGGTCACCGCCGCCGGCGGGTTGGAGCCCAGCAGCCACAGCCGGGCGTCGAGCCGGCGGCGCACCAGCGGCATCACCTCGGCGGCGAGGTGGCGGGCGCAGTCGACGTTGGGCGCGTGGTCGTAGCTGCCCAGGAAGACGAGGTCGGCGCGCTCGGCGAAGCCCACCGCCGGCATGGTGTCGAGGGCGTGGACGTTGGGGAGCAGCAGAGTCCGCGCCGAGGGCACGCACTCCAGGATCACGCTCGCCTCGGCGTCGGTGACGGCGCTGACCAGGTCGCATGCGCGGATCACGTCCAGCTCGCGACGGCGCGCCCGGTGGAAGTCGTCGGAGGGGATCTCGCCGGCGAGCTCCAGGCGTCGCTGCTCGCGGACGAACTCGAGGTCGACGGCGTCGTAGACCACGGTGGCGGTGGGCAGGTGCCGGCGGGTGTCCTCCAGGCAGGCGCGCGCCACGTCGGGGCGGCTGAGGATGACGAGGTCGTAGAGGCACGGACGCTGGCGGACCACGTCGCCGTAGGTCTCGCCGCCGTGGACCACCTCGATGCCCTGCCGCTGGAACTCCTCGACATAGGGCTCGCGGCGCTGCCCGTCGAGCGCGACCAGCGTCACCTCGCAGCCGAGCCGGCGCAGCAGCCGCACGATCCAGGTCATCCGCAGGCCGCCGGAGTCGCGGTCGTGGCGCGGCAGCCAGCCGTCGCAGACCAGCACCCGCGGCGCCCGGTCGACCCTCCCCCCGAGCAGGCCGGCGGCGGTGCCCGCGGGGAGATGACGCTGCAGGGTCTGCGCCCACTTGTCGGTGAACAGGTGCCGGTTGACGTACTGGTTCGCCTTGATGTGCGGCGCCAGCCCCACCCCGCCGTCGGTGCCGTGGGTCGCCCCCTCGTGGTGCACCACCGTGGCACGCGGCTCGTAGAGCACGCGGAAACCGCTGTCGCGCAGGGCGAAGCAGAGGTCGGTGTCCTCGTAGTACGCGGGCGCGAAGCGCGGGTCGAAGCCGCCCAGGCCCTCGAAGAGGTCGCGGCGGACCATGAGCGCCGCCCCCGAGCAGTAGTCGACCTCGCGGCGGACGTTGTAGCGGGGCGCCTGCGCGTCGCCACCGCGGCCGATGTTGGCGCCGGTGCCGTCCTGCCAGATGATCCCGCCCGCCTCCTGCAGCCGTCCGTCGGCGAAGACCAGCTTGCAGCCGACCGCGCCGACGTCGGGGGCGCTGTCGATGGCGTCGAGCATGGCCTCCAGCCAGCCCGGCTGCACCTCCGCGTCGTTGTTGAGGAAGACGATGACCCGCCCCCGCGCCGCCGCCGCGCCCCGGCCGGCGGCGCCGGTGAAGCCGACGTTGGTCTCGCCGGTCAGCACCTCGATGCCCTCGATGCGGCGGAGCACGCCGGGGGTGCCGTCGGTCGAGGCGTCGTCGACGACGATGACCTCGATGAGCCGCCCCGGGGTGTTGGCGGCGAGCGCCTCCAGGCAGCTCAGGGTGTGCCCCAGGTTGTTGAAGACCGGGATGACGATCGAGGCCACCGGCTCGTCGGTGCGCCGGAAGGATGGCAGCGGGCGGTCCGAAGGCGCGGTTCCGGCCGCCCCGCCGGGCACGGCCGGGCTCGCGACCGTCGTCTCCGCGGCGGGACCGGCGATCGGGGTGGGCGGTTCGAAGGGCGCGGCCGCGGGGACGTCGACCCGGGTGGGGCGCAGCCGCTGCAGCCGCTCGGGCGCCTCCCGCACCGCCTGCAGCGCCCGCCAGCCGCGCGACCCGATGACGACCTGATACCGCGCCTCCTGCAGCTCGGCCCGCCGCCGCTCCTCGTCGAGCCGCCGGCTGAGGTGGGCGATCTGCTGGCGCAGCTCGTCGGCGGCGCGCAGCCCCCGGGCCTGGGCGTCGACCACCTCACCGCGAAGCCGTGCGACCATCGTCTCCTGCGCCTGGGTGACCTGCACCACGCGCCCCAGCGCCGCGTCGCGCTCGCTGCGGAGGGTCTCGAGAATGGCGAGGCCGTGGTCCTGCAGCTCGGCCTCGCCCGGCAGCTGCGGCAGCGGTGCCCGCGAGGCCGCGGCCACCAGCGTCGCCCGGGCCCCCGGCGCCGGCCGTCGCACCCAGCCGCCACCCTGCCGGGACACGGTGAGGGTGCGCGACGCCGCCGCGCCGTCGGGGGCAGTCAGCGGCGTCCATCGCGACCCCGCCGACACCCGCTGCTCCCACATCGCCACGTGCTCGAAGCGGCCGTCGAGCATCCGCCGGAGGCGGCCGGTGGCGAGCTGCCCCGCCGCGTCCGCGTCGCCGCCGTGCCCGTTGGCTCCCGGATCGGGCGTCGCGGCCGGGCCGGCGTCGGTCGAGAGCAGCAGCACCCCCCTCTCGCCGAGCAGGCGGCCCAGGCCGTCGAGCAGCCGCCCGGCGGCCTCGCCGGGCACCAGGTCGAAGCAGACGCCCAGGTCGAAGCCGTCCTCGGGGAGGCTGTCGAGGCCGTCCGGCGGCCACTCCCGGAACGTCAGGTTGGCGCCGCCCCGGCGGCCGCGCGCCCGGCCGGCGGCCAGCGGGTCGGCGTCGAGGGCCACCACCTCGGCGGCGGCGCCGGCGATGATCGCGGCGCCCTCGCCCTCGCCGTCGCCGCAGCCCAGCACCAGCACCCGGCCGCCGGCACCCAGGTCGGCCGCGACCAGGTGACGGTGCAGCCACCCGTAGTCGACCTCCGCGGCGTCGCGGGCGCGGATGGCACCGGTCGCATGCGGGCGCAGGGCACCGGGCGGGACCACGCGCGGCATTGTAGACGGCGGTGCGGGGCCCGGCGGCCGGCCCGTCACGACCCCCGGGCCGGTCGCCCGGGGCCTCCCCGGAGGCCACACCGGGCAGTGGCTATACTCGCGCGTCGGACATGAGCCGAGTTCTGATCCTCGCCAACGAGCACGTCAGTCGGAGGATGGCCGGCCCGGCGATCCGCTGCTACGAGTTCGCTCGTGAGCTCACCGCCCTCGGGCACACGGTCACGCTGGCCTCGCCGTTCCCCAGCGACCTGCCCGCGCAGCCGTTCGCCGTCGAGACCTACGACCCCTCCAGCCTGGAGCGGCTGGCGCGGCTGCACGACGTCACCGTCATGCAGGGATACGTGCTCGACCGCTTTCCCGGGCTGCGCGACGCCGCCGCGCGGCTGGTCGTCGACCTCTACGATCCGTTCCCCCTCGAGGAGATGCTCATCTCCGCGCGCGCGGACATGCAGGCGCGGATGGAGATACAGAACACGGCGCTGCGCGCGGTCAACGACGGCATGCGCGACGGTGACTTCTTCCTCTGCGCGAGCGAGAGGCAGCGCGACTACTGGCTGGGTGCGCTGAGCGCGCTGAACCGGGTCAATCCCCACACGTACAGCGACGACCCCACGCTCCGCGCGCTCATCGACGTGGTGCCGTTCGGCGTTCCCTCCGAGCCGCCGCGACGCGACGGGCCGGCGATCCGCGGGGTGCTGCCCGGAGTCGGGACGGACGACCTGGTCGTGCTCTGGGGGGGCGGCATCTATGCCTGGTTCGATCCGCTCACGGTGATCCGCGCGGTGGCGATCGCCGCCCGCAGCCGCCCGCAGCTGCGCCTGGTCTTCATGTCCACCGGGCATCCCAACCCCGAGATCCAGGAGATGTGGACCAACCAGGGGGCGCAGCGGCTCGCCGCCGAGCTGGGGCTCACCGGCCGTCACGTGTTCTTCAATGCCGACTGGGTGCCGTACCACCGGCGCGCCGGCTGGCTGCTCGACGCCGACGTGGGCGTCACCGCCCACTTCGACCACGTGGAGACGCGCTTCTCGTTCCGCACGCGCGTCCTCGACTACCTCTGGGCGGGGCTGCCGGTGATCTGCACCGGGGGCGACACGCTCGCCGAGGTCGTGGAGCGGCGGGGGCTGGGCATCACCGTGCCCGCCGAGGACGCCGGCGCCATCGCCGCCGCCATCGAGGCGCTCGCCGCCGACCCCGAGGCGCGCGCCGCCCGTGGCGCCGCGGCGCGCGAGTACGCGGCGACGCTCACCTGGCCGGCGGCGGTGGCTCCGCTGGCTCGCTACTGCGCCGATCCCCGGCCCGCGCCCGACCGGGTCGCGGTGGCGCCGCTCCGCCGGGTGCCCCTGCCCCGCAGCCGGGTCCCCGACGACACGGCCATTCCGCGCAACGGCGCCGTGCCGGGTCCGCCTCCGCCGGCGCCGCCGGCGTCCATGACCGAGGAGGCGCTGCGCCAGGACCTGCACTCGCTCCGAGGCCATCTGGAGAGCATCGAGCGCTCGCACTCCTTCCGCGCGGCCCAGCGTGCCAGCCGCACGGTGCGGCGGGTGCTCCCGGCCGGGTCGCCCCAGCGCGCCGCGATCGGGGCGGTGGCGCGGCGGCTCGGCGTGCTGTCCCGCGCCCCCCTCGCGGCCGTCGAGGTCCCCGGGGCGGCGCCGGACGGCGGGCCGGAGTGGGCCGGGCGCGACCTGGCCTGGTCGCGGCCCGCCTCCCGCGGCGACCTGGACTGGCAGGGCCACCTGGCGACCACCGCGGTCGACCCGGTCGGCTTCGCGGTGGTGGTGCTCTCCGAGTCCGGCCACCAGCCGTTGCAGGCGACGCTGGAGAGCCTCGAGGCGCAGTCGTGGCCGTACTGGCAGGCGATCATCATCGAGCCCGAGGTGGTCACCGCGGCCCCCGCGGACCCGCGGGTGCGGCGCTTCCACAGCCTCGAGCCGCTCGCCACCGTCAACCAGGTGCTGCAGGGGTGCCGCTTCCGCGACCTGGTGGTGCTGCTGCGCGCCGGCGACACCCTCGAGCCCCAGTGCCTCTTCGAGGTCGCCGGCGCCGCCCTCCGCGACCCCATCGTCGACCTGGTCCACTGGGATGACCGGGTGTCCGCGGACGGCGGCCCGGGCGGGACCGCGCGGGTCCGCCCCGGGTGGTCGCCCGAGACCCTGCTGTCGGCGAACTACCTCGACTCGTCCTTCGCGATCCGCCACCGGCGCTTCGCGGCGGCGGGCGGCCTGCGGCCGGAGGCCGGCGACGCCGCCATCTGGGACCTCCTGCTGCGCGCCGAGCTCGCCGGCGAGGAGGTGATCCGGCTGCCCCGGCTGCTGGGCATGCTCCGCCGCGACCGTGGGCGCGCCACCGAGGCGGGCAGGCGGGCGGTCGACGAGCTGCTGGCGCGGCGGGGATGGCCGGCGGCGGCGAGCCTGCGCGAGGGGACGGTCACCGTCCGCTGGGAGCTGGAGCGCTGGCCCCGGGTCACCGTGGTGATCCCCACGCGCCACAACCGGGCGCTGCTGGGTCCCCTGCTCGAGGGGCTGGCGGCCACCGACTACCCGGATGTCGAGATCGTCGTCGTCGACAACGGGCTGCGCACCCCCGAGAACGAGCGCTGGTACGAGGACCGGGCGGGCGGTCTGCCCCTGCGTGTGCAGTGGTGGGACCGGCCGTTCAACTACTCGGCGGTGAACAACGCCGGCGCGCGTGACGCCGCCGGCGAGGTGCTGGTGTTCCTCAACGACGACATCGCGGTGGTCGATCCCGGCTGGCTCCGGGAGCTGGTGGGCTGGGCGACGCGCGAGCAGATCGGCTGCGTCGGCCTGCAGCTGACCGCCGCGGACGGCTCCATCCAGCACGGCGGCGTGGTGGTGGGGGCCGACGGCGGTTTCGCCGGGCACCTGTTCGGCGGCCTGCGCCCCGGCGACGACACCCCGCTGGGCTCGACGCGCTGGCTCCGCGACGTGACCGCGGTCACCGGGGCCTGCCTGGCCATCCGGCGCGAGCTGTACGACCGCGTGGGCGGCTTCGACGAGCGCATGGTCCTCTGCGGCAGCGACGTCGCGCTCGGCATCACCGTCGGCATCGGCGGGCTGCGCAACCTGTGCTCGGCGGCGACCGCGATGCGGCACCTGGAGTCGGCGACGCGCGGCACCAGCCCCATCCCCGAGGGCGACTTCCACGCCTCCTACTGGCGCTACCAGCCGCTGCTGCACGGTGGCGACCCCTGCTACTCGCCGGCGCTGTCGCTCGAGGGCCCCGGGGTCCGGCTGCGCGACCCCGCCGAGCCGACGCCCCTCGACCGCATCGGCCCGGTGCTGGGGCGCAGCTTCGAGGTCTACCGGCAGCGCAGCGACGCCGCCGACTCGGCCTACCTGGCGCGGGTCTGCCGCGCCACCCGCACCGAGGTGGAGGCGGTCGGCGCGCTCCACCGCCGCAGCCGCGGGCGCATCGAGGTGCGCACCGTCAACTGGTACATCCCCGGCATGGACAGCCCCTTCTACGGGGGGATCAACACCGCCTTCCGCATCGCCGACCACCTGGCACGGCGGCACGGCGTGGCCAACCGCTTCGTGGTCGCCGGCCTGGGGCCGGAGCCGTACATCCGCGCCGCCATCGCCGCCGCCTTCCCCCGGCTCGCCGACGCCGAGATCGTGTTCCTGCCGTCCCACGAGGGCGTGGACGGGGCGCCCGAGGCCGACGTGGCCATCGCCACCCTGTGGACCACCGCGTACCAGGTGGCCCGCGCCCCGGGCGCCCGCCGCAGGTTCTACCTGGTGCAGGACTTCGAGCCGATCTTCTACCCGGCCAGCACCCAGTACGCGCTCGCCGAGGAGTCGTACCGGCTCGGCCTCTACGGCATCTGCAACACCGCCAACCTCGGCAACATCTACCGGCGCCGCTACGGTGGCCACGCGCTGTCCTTCCAGCCGGCCGTCGACACCTCGGTGTTCCATGCCCGCGGCCGGGCCGAGAGCGACCCGGCGGCGCCGCCGAACCTCTTCGTCTACGCGCGCCCGGGACACTGGCGCAACTGCTGGGAGCTGGCATCGGTCGCCCTCGACGAGCTGAAGCGGCGGCTCGGCGACCGCGTCCGCATCGTCTCCGCGGGGTCGTGGGCGGTGCCCGGGGAGAGCGATCACCTGCCCTTCATCAAGCACCTCGGGCTGCTCGACTACCGCGCCACCGGCGAGCTGTACCGGCGCTGCGACATGGGGCTGGTGCTCACCGTCTCCGAGCATCCCTCGTACCTGCCGCTCGAGCTCATGGCCTGCGGCGCGGTGCCGGTGGCCTTCGACAACCCCGCCGGCCACTGGCTGCTGCAGGACGGGGAGAACAGCGTCCTCACACCGCGCACCGTCGACGGCCTCGCCGACGGCCTCGAGCGGCTTGCCGTCGACCCCGCCCTCCGCCGCCGCCTCGCCGCCGCCGGCCTGCGTCGCATCGCCGCCGGCCACGCCGACTGGGACCGCGCCCTCGCCCCGATCCACGACTACCTCAGCGACCCGGAGGGCTCGGCGCCGGAGCCGGCGGCGGTCCAGCCGCCGCTGGTGTCCGGTCGGTCCCGGGCGGAGGTCTGACCGGATGACCAGCGAGGCGCCGGCCCGCCTCATCGAGTGGACCGGCGAGCGGTGCGTGCCGTGGACCGACGACGTGCAGGTCATCTACGAGCACCTGTCCCGCTACCACTTCGCCGCCGGCCCGGTGACCGGCCGCCGGGTGGTCGACGTCGGCAGCGGCGAGGGCTACGGTGCCGCCCTGCTCGCCGCCACCGCGGCCGAGGTGCTCGGCATCGAGCTCGACCCGGCGAGCGTCGAGCACGCCCGCCGCACCCACCGCCGCTCCAACCTCGACTTCGTCCAGGGCTCGGTGCTGGATCTCGGCAGCTACGGTGGCCGCCGCTTCGACGTCGCCATCTGCTTCGAGGTGCTCGAGCACCTCCAGGAGCAGGAGCTGCTGCTGGAGAACATCGAGCGCTCCCTCGACGACGAGGGCCTGCTGCTGATCTCCACCCCGGATCGCGACGTCTACTCCGCCCCGGGTGTGCCGCCCAACCCGTACCACGTCCGCGAGCTGGCCCGCGACGAGTTCGCCGGCCTGCTCGCCGCCCACTTCACCCACGTCGCCATCTGGGGACAGTGGACCGTGTGCGGCGCCCGCATGGAGAGACTCGACGGCACCCCCGCGGCCGGTCCCGGGGCGATCAGCGTGGCCCTCCGGGAGGGTGGCTGGGAGGTGGCGGAGACCCCCAGGGCCACCTACCTGCTCGCCGCGGCCTCCCGGGCGCCGCTGCCGCCGCTGCCGGCGAGCTGGGAGCTCCGCGACCACGGCCTCGAGCTGGCGGGCAGCGTGCGCCGGCTGCTCGGCACGGCCCACGAGCGCATCGCCGCGCTCGAGGCCGAGGTCGCGCGGCTCTCGGCCCAGGCTCCGTCCGGACCGCCGCCGCCGGTGACGGTGGTGCCGGCCGCGACCGAGGCGCTCCGAAGGCTCGGCCGGCGGGGCGCGGAGGTCATGCGGCGGGCCCGGCACCGCGTCTCCGGCTGATCCGTTCGGTGCCGCGGCGGAGCCAGCGGGCGGCGCCGCGGCCCAGCGCGAGCGGCCCCCCCTCCCGGTACTCCTGCCGCGCCCGGGCCCCCAGGCGGGCGAGCGTCCGCCCGGCGGGGACGGGTGGTGGCGGCGCGGCCGCGACCGGCGGCCTCGCCGCCAGGTCGGGCGCCGGCTCCGGCGCCGCGCAGAAGCCGAGCAGCGGCGCGGCCACCCGGTCCCACGTGAGCGTGGCCGCGTACTCCCGCACCCGCCCGGCCATGGCGGCGCGGCGCTCCGGGTCGGCGAGCGCCACCAGCGCCGCGGCGACGGCGGCCGGATCGTCCGGCTCGACGGTCAGCCCCAGGCCCCGCCGCGACACCTCGTCGGCGAGCGCGTCGCCCCGGGTGCAGAGCACCGGCAGACCGGTCCAGAGGTAGTCGAGGACGCGGGTGCGGAAGGCGAACTGGGTCTCGACGTGGAGGCGGTGGGTGGTCACTCCCACGTCGGCGTCGAGCAGCCAGTCGCCGCGGTCGAGGTAGGGCACCCAGGCGTCGTTGAAGAAGACGTGCCGCCCGGTGAGCCCGAGCTCACCGGCGAGGCGCCGGGTCGCCGCGGCGGCGCCCATCTCGGCGACCGCCCGGTTGGGGTGGCGGGCGGCATGGAGCACCACCCGCAGCCGCTCCACTCGCGGGGCCGCCAGGGCCACCCCCCGCACCAGGGTCTCGGGGTCGAGCCAGTCGTACATGCCCCCGCCCCAGAGCACCACGAAGTCGTCCGGGCCGATGCCCGGGATCACCCCGCGGGCGGCCGGCCCGCGCCGCTCGGGCGGGGTGGTGGGCAGGCCGAAGGGCACCACCTCGATCAGGCGGCGCAGGGTGGGGTCGGCATCGTAGGTGCGGGGATTGAGACGTCCGGCGGCGGTGAGCATGCCCAGCCAGTAGTCGCGCTGCTTCTCGCTGGCGCACAGGAAGTAGTCGCCCTGGCGCAGCTGCTCGAGGAGCACCGCCAGGCAGGCGTCGTGGCCGGCGACCCGGTCGGGCATCTCGTGATGGCTCATCGCCACCAGCGCCTCCAGCTGGAAGGGGTCGTAGAGGTCGATCACCAGCGGCCGGTCGGCGTCGCGGAGGAAGGGGAAGTCGCGCAGCGACCACCCCTGGGTGAGCACCACGTCGTGGCCGTCACAGGCGCGGCGCAGCGTGGCCGGGTCCTGGTCGACGACCGCGAGGTCCCCGAGGTCGAGGTCGCTGCCGCCCGGCGCCGACAGGGTGACCTCGTGGCCGGCGGACCGCAGCTCCCGCGCCAGCTCGTAGTGGCGGATGCCCGGGCCGGCCATGCGGCGGCGCACCAGGTCGTGGGACACGACCAGGATGCGGGACACGGCGGTGCCTACCTCGCCGCGGGGGTGGATGCGCGCCGGCTGGCGAGGTACCCGCGCACGCCCTCGCGCCAGCCCGGCAGCGCGGGCTCGCCGAGCAGGCGCCAGGCACGGTTGTCGAGGACGGCATGGCGGGGCCGGCGCGCCGGCAGCGGGAACTCGTCGGTGCCGACCGGGATCACCGGGACGGTCAGCCCCGCCTCCTCGACCACCGCCTCCGCCAGCCGGTGGCGGCTGGTGCCCCCGCCGCCGGTGAGGTGGAAGGTGCCGGGCACCCCCAGCTCCACGAGGCGGAGCAGCGCCGGGGCGAGGTGGCCCGTCCAGGTGGGCGAGCCGTGCTGATCGGCGACCACCCGCAGCTCGCTCCGCTGGGCGGCGAGGCGGAGCACGGTGAGCACGAAGTTGGGGCCGTCCTGGCCGAACACCCAGGCGGTGCGCACGATCTGGTGGTCCGGGCAGATCGCCCGCACCTCGAGCTCACCGGCGAGCTTGCTGGCGCCGTACACCGAGAGCGGCCGCACCGGCGCCCACTCGTCGAGCGGCGCCTCGGTCTCGCCGTCGAAGACGAAGTCGGTGCTCACGTGGCAGAGCCGCACCCCCGCCGCGGCGCAGGCGGCGGCGAGCAGGCGTGCGCCCAGCGCGTTGGCACGGTACGCGTCGTCGGCGGCGCCCTCGGCCCCGTCGACGTTGGTCCACGCGGCGCAGTTCACCACCGCGGCGGGCCCGCTCTCGGAGAGCAGCCGCGCCGCCGCCCCCGGCCGGGAGATGTCGCAGAGGGCACGGTCGGCCGCGATCGGCTCGTGGCCGGCGCGCCGCACCACCTCGACCAGCTCCCGCCCCAGCTGCCCACCCGCGCCGGTCACGACGATCCGCATCCGGTCAGGGGGCGGTGGGCGAGAGCGGACGGTAGTTGCGCCGGTAGAACTCCCAGAACTCTCCGGACTGGAGCGGCCGCCACCAGCCGGTGTTCTCCTGGTACCAGCGGACGGTGGCGGCCATGCCGCTCTCGAACTCGACGCGCGGCTCCCAGCCGAGGGCGCGCAGCCGGCTGCTGTCCACCGCATAGCGCCGGTCGTGGCCGGGGCGGTCGCGCACGAACTGCCGCAGCGACGGCGGCCGGTCGAGCAGCCGCAGCACCGTGTCCGCCACCGTCACCCCGTCGATCTCGGAACCGGTGCCGATGTTGTAGTCGGCGCTGGGACCGCCGTGCCGCAGCGCCACGTCGATGCCGCGGCAGTGGTCCTCGACGTGCAGGTAGTCGCGCACCACCGTGCCGTCGCCGTAGAGGGGCAGGGGCCGCTCCTCGATCGCGTTGGTGATGAACAGGGGCACGATCTTCTCGGGATACTGGTAGGGGCCGTAGGTGTTGCAGCTGCGGGTGGTGACCACCGGCATCGCGAAGGAGGCGCGGTAGGCGCCGATCAGCAGCTCGGCCCCCGCCTTGCTCGCCGAGTACGGGCTGCGCGGGCGCAGCGGGTCGTCCTCGCGGCTCGAGCCCACCGGGACGTCGCCGTAGACCTCGTCGGTGCTCACCTGGAGGAAGCGCTCGTGGCCGGCGGCGCGCGCCGCCTCGAGGAGCACGAAGGTGCCGTAGACGTCGGTCTGGATGAACTGGCCGGGGGCCTCGAGGGAGCGGTCGACGTGCGACTCCGCGGCGAAGTTGAGGATCACGTCGACCCCGGCGGCGAGCTCGTTGACCAGCGCCGCGTCGACGATGTCGCCGTGGACGAAGCGGAAGCCCGGGTCGTCGCGCACCGGATCGAGGTTGCGCGGATTGCCCGCATAGGTGAGCTTGTCGAGCACCGTCACGCGGTCGCCCGGGTGCTCCCGCAGGGTCATGCGCACGAACTCACTTCCGATGAAGCCGGCTCCGCCGGTCACCAGGAGATGCACGGCGACCTCCTAGATGTTCTGGATCGTCCAGTCGAAGCCGATGCGCGGGTCGTCCCATGCGATCCGCCCCTCGTCGGGATCGGCGGGGTCGTAGGGCTCGGTGACGTAGTAGGTCAGCACCACGTCACGCAGGTCGACGGCCTGGTAGCCGTGGGCGACGAAGGGCGGGATGGCCACCATCCTCGGCGAGTGCTCGCCCAGCATCACGGTCTGGATGCGCCCCACCGTCGGCGACTCCTCGCGCAGGTCGACGAGGACCACCCGTGCGTTGCCGGCCACGATGTCCCAGTAGTCCCACTGGCGCTCGTGCCAGTGGAAGGCCTTGATCAGCTCGGGCGGGTTCCCCCCGCGGGCGTAGGCGAGGCTCCGCGACATCTGCGCGAAGGGCTCGGTGGGGCAGAAGGGGTTCCCCGCGTCGTCGAGGTCGCCGCGCTTGAGCTGCTCGATGAAGTAGCCGCGCTGGTCGGCGTGCTTGCGGAAGGTCTTGACCATCACCCCGTCGATCGCGCCGGTGCGCTCCGCCGCCGGGACGTGGCCGGTCTGCTCGAGCACCCGCTCCATCGCCGCGGGCAGCGGCTTCCAGGCCATCAGAGCAGCTCCACGGTGGAGTGGTCGCCGAGCATCAGCTCGAGCGCCCGCGGCCGCGGCGGCGACGGGCGGATCACGCACTCACGGCCGATCAGCGAGCTCTCGATCTTCACCGAGACGTCCTCGATGATCGTGTCCTGGAGCACGATGCCGTGCTCGATCTGCTTGGCGCTGGTGTGGGTGATCGGCCGCAGCCGGGTGCCGCGCCCCCCGCTCAGGATGACTCCTTTCATCGCGGGGGCGTACGGTAGCATGGAGGCTGCATCGCACCGATGTTCGACGATCTCCCTCGGGGCCCGAGGAGCGCTTGGTAGACTCGCGCGGTGAGTGTCGCCATTGCCGTGGAGCACGTCGACAAGCGTTTCCGCGTGCCCCTCGACCGCAGCACCACGCTCAAGGCGCGCATCGTCCATCCGCGCA
>JAQBPH010000227.1:0-3013 GCA_028287625.1 Chloroflexota bacterium
TCGGCGAGCATCGCCTTGGGATCGATTCCATCGCGGTGGGTGCGGGCAGTCGCCCCCTCGCTGGGGATGTACGAGACGGCCGCCATCGCCTGCGTACCGGTGGCGACTGCTCCTGCTCCTCCGTACGCAACGGGCGCGGCGCGGGAGACCGGCTCGCCTCTCATATTCACGTTCTCTGCCATGTGGTCCTCTCCAATGTGAGTGTGCTCGAATGAACCGCGATGTCGTCGATCCTGGAGAGGGCCGCTGCTGTTCGCCCCGGGGAAACTCCCTAGGCCCCTGCCGTGCAACTCGGCTGCAACAGCCGTGGCGACGATGACGGCGGCCGGGACTGCCGACCGCCGATCCCTCGGCGGCTCCGACCGTCGAGATGAACATCCGAAGGCCTCACAGGGTGACCTCATGACCACTGCACATCGATCTGTCGTCATTCCCGACACCCAGCTCGCACGCGAGACGACCGAGCTGATCCGCAGCGTCGAGTCCGACCTCCTCTACAACCACTCGCTCCGCGTCTTCGCCTTCGGGACGCTGCAGGGAGACCGCCTGGGCCTGACGTACGACCCCGAGCTGCTCTACATCGGCGCCATGTTCCACGACATCGGGCTCGTCGAGGGACACCGCAGCGCCCACGACCGGTTCGAGGTCGACGGCGCCAACGCCGCCCGCGACTTCCTGCGCAGCCACGGTGTGGACGGCGAGGAGGTGCGGATCGTGTGGGACGCGATCGCGCTCCATACCACCCCCGGGATCCCCCAGTACAAGGAGCCCGAGGTCGCCCTGGTCACCGCCGGCGTCGAGCTCGACGTGCTCGGTCTCGGCTACGACGACATCACGCCCGAGGCGCGAGACGCCGTCCTCGCCGCATTCCCGCGGGTGGACTTCAAGGAGAGGATCATCCAGGCCTTCGCCGACGGGATGGCGCACAAGCCCGAGACCACCTTCGGAACCGTCAATGCCGACGTGCTCGCCGACAAGCTCCCCGGATACCAGCGTACGAACTTCTGCACCCTCATCCGGTCCACCAAGTTCTCCACCTGAGGGATAGGCCGGCCCGCCGCCTGGTCTCCGCCTGCGTGCGGGCGGAGACCAGGTCCCTTTACGGTCGCCGCCGTCCCGTCTGCACCGCACCCCCCGCGACGTGGGGGAGAACGCGCCCGAGCTCAGTGCGCGAGCCGATGCCGAGCTTGGTGAAGACCTTGCCGAGGTGGTACTCGACGGTGCGCGTGCTCAGGAAGAGGCGGGCTCCGATCTGCGGGTTGGCGAGGCCCTCGTGTGCGAGGCGGGCGATGTGCGCCTCCTGTGCGGTGAGGCGGACAGGAGCCTCGATCCCCGGTTTGGAGGCGCGCTCGCCGGCGGCGAGGAGCTCGCGCGCGGCACGGCTCGCGAAGGCCTCCGCACCCATCGACACGAACATCTCATGTGCGATGCGCAGCTGCTCGCGGGCGTCGAGCCGCCGGCGCTCGCCTCGCAGCCACTCGCCGTAGAGGAGATGGGCGCGGGCGAGGTGGGGCGTGGTGCGGGTGCTGCTCAGCCGGTCGAGCGCCTCACGGAAGAGGTCCTCGGCATCCCGGCCCTCCGCCACGAGCGCGAGGGAGCAGGCCCGCAGTCCCAGTGCCAGCTCGGTCCCGCTGCACCGAGCGAGCTCGGACAGCGGCGGCAGGAAGGGACGCGCGAGCTCGGGCCGGCCGCTTCGCGCCGCCGCCTCGACCAGCTCGGGAAGTGCCCAGGTGATGATCTCGCCGGGCGCGCACGCGCGCTGTGCGGCGGCCAGCGCGGTGCCATGCCTGCCCAGGCCGTTGTGGAGGATGGCGGTCGAGTACTCGACGATGGTGATCGCCACGCCCTCGCCCCGAGCCTCGGCTTCCTCGAGCATCTGCTGGGCAAGCCGGGCGTGGTCCGGCTCGAGGCCGCGCCAGGCGGCGAGGTAGACCTCGGCGAAGGAGATGGGCGGGCTCCCGGTCGCGGTCGTGATCGACGTCTTCTCCTCGATCATCGCCGCGGCCGCGGCGAAGTCGCCGGTCAGCAGGGTCGCCCCGGCCTCGAGGGTGAGAAGCAGGGGCAGCACGGTCAGTGCGCCGGTGTCGCGGGCGACCTGCACCGCACGCGTGGCCAGGGTGAGCCCGGCCTCGTGGTCCCACAGCTGCCATGCGGTGCGCACCGCGAGCCCGAGCCAGCGGAGGTCCTCGCTGTCGCGGTAGGCGCTGAGCGCCCGCTTCAGCGTCGGCACTGCCCCGAACCCCTCGGTGAGAAGCGCGGCGAGGCCGTCGAGCAGCAGGTCGCCCGCCTGCGGCGGTTCCGGCGCCGGCGGGGCGGCACGAGCCGCCTCGGCCACCTCGAGCAGCCCGTGGTCGCCCTGCCAGGACCCGGCGAACATCGCCGCCTCCAGCGCCTCGAGATACGTCTCGCGTGCCAGCCGGACGTCGAGCGTCTCGAGCCTGCGCGCCGCGCGGAGAAGCAGGGGAGGCGCATCGCGGCCACGCCGGGTGAAGAAGGCGATCCGCGCGCGCATCCGCTCCAGCTGGGTGCGTCCCAGCTCGTCGAGGAGTCCCACGTCCGCCTCGTCGAGCAGCCCCGACGCCGCCCCGGCCGATCCCGCGTCCAGGTGGGCCTGGGCAGCCACGAGCAGGCGCTCGGCCCGGCGGGCCTGGTCGGGGGTCAGGGCGGTGGCCCGCTCGAGGAAGGCCGCCGCCGCGGCCAGGCTTCCTCGACCCTGCGCACGGGCCGCGGAGCGCTCGAGCTCGTCCGCCAGCGTCTCGTCCGGGCCGAGCGCGGCGTGGGCGCCGTGCCATGCCCGGCGCTCGGGATCGAAACCGGGGTCGATGGCGTCGGCGAGCGCCCGGTGGACGGTCCGACGCTCATTCGGCGACGCCGCCCCATAGATGGCGGAGCGCACCAGGGGATGGCGAAAGGCGATGCGCGCGCCCAGCTCCACCAGTCCGTCGGCTTCCGCCGGAGCGGCCGCCTCGGCGCCGATGCCGAGCCGCGCCGCCGCCCGCCACAGCAGCTGCGC
>JAQBPH010000478.1:0-2900 GCA_028287625.1 Chloroflexota bacterium
CGCCACCGCTGGCGATCGCCCCGGCACCGGCGGTGCCGCTCCTCCCCGCGCAGCGCGCCCCGGTCACCGGTGGCGGGGGCGCCGAGCTCGCCGGCGCGGTGCTCGACCCCACGGAGGTGACGCTGCCGGTGGCGGTGCACGCGGCCGACCGCGCCGCGCTTCCCCTTCGTCCGGAGCCGGCACGCGGAGGCGCCGCGGCCGATGCCGCCGCCCTGTCCGCCACCCTCGGCGTGCCCGGTGCCGCCCCGGTGGCCCTGGGACCGCTGGCCCCGGCGTCGGCCACCACCGCTCCCTCGCAGCGGAGCGCGAGCAGCGAGTCCGGGGTGACCGCCTGTGGCGGCGCCGATGCCGCAGCCTGTCCGGCGGACCAGGTCCACAGCCTCAGCTCGGAGGCGACGTCGGCGCTCGCCACCCTCGAGCGGGGTGCGGCTCCGGCATGCTCGCCGGCGGCGGGGAACCTGCCCGCGCCGCCCCTGGCCAGCGCCTGCGTCCAGGCGGTGCATGTGGAGATGCTGCTCACCGATCTCCCGATGGCGGTGGTGGCCGACGGGATCTCGAGCAGCGCGCTCACCTCCGGCTGCCCGGCGGTCCCGCTCGGACGGGTGTCCGTCGGTGACCTGCAGATCGGGGGCGTCCACGTCGCCGGCGGCCCCGGGGCGCTGATCCCGACCTCGACGCCGGAACCCAACACGACGGTGGCGCTCGCCGCCGGCACGGTCGTCCTCAACGAGCAGCGGCTGGATCGCGGCAGCCGTGGGCTCACCGTGAACGCCGTGCACATCATCGCGCCGGCCAGCCTGCTCAGCCCCTTCTCGCTGGACATGGTGATCGGCCACAGCCACAGCGCTGCGACCCCACAGCACGGCTGCGCCGCCGCGCCGGTGGCGGCCGTCGCCTCACCCCCTGCTCCTGTCACGAGCGCCGGGACGGGCACGCCCGAGGGGCTGCTCCCCGACGTCCTCCAGGTCCGCCGGGTGCTGAGGGGCATGATCAGCCTCTGAGCGACGGCCGCGAGGGGGGAGTGCGGCTCCCCCCTCCTCCGGCGGCCGCGGGAGCCCCGCGCTCCCGGCCTGATGCAGGATTGAGCGGACCACCCGGTCTGCGACAGGAGGCCCGTCCGATCCGATGCAGCGCACCCTCATGGAGGCCGAGCACGACCTCTTCCGCTCCTCCTTCCGCGCCTTCGTCGAGCGCGAGGTCGTCCCCCACCACGCCGGTTGGGAGCGCGCGGGCATCGTCCCCCGCGAGCTCTGGCTCTCCGCCGGGCGCTCCGGCTTCCTCGGCCTCGGCATCCCGGAGGAGCACGGCGGCAGCGGCGTCGACGACTTCCGCTACAACACGGTGGTCAACGAGGAGCTCACCCGCGCCGGCGCCAGCGGCGTGGGGTTCCCGCTCCACACCGACGTGGTCGCCCCCTATCTCACCGCTCTCGCGACCGAGGAGCAGAGGCGGCGCTGGCTGCCCGGCTTCTGCTCCGGCGAGCTGATCACCGCCATCGCCATGAGCGAGCCGGGGGCGGGCAGCGACCTCCAGGGCATCCGCACCACCGCCACCGCCAACGCCGACGGCTGGGTTCTGAACGGCCAGAAGACCTTCATCACCAACGGAATCAACGCCGACCTGGTGGTCGTGGTGGCACGCACCGGCTCCGACGCCGGTCACCGCGGCATCAGCCTGCTGGTGGTCGAGCGCGGGATGGCCGGCTTCGGGCGCGGCCGCAACCTCGACAAGATCGGGCTCCACGCCCAGGACACCGCCGAGCTCTTCTTCGGCGACGTCCACGTCCCCCGCGCCAACCTGCTGGGCGTGGAGGGCGGTGGTTTTGGCCATCTCATGGACAATCTCCCCCAGGAGCGGCTCACCATCGCGGTGAGCGCGGTGGCCGGCGCGGAGGCGGTGCTGGCCCTCACCGTGGAGTACTGCCGCGAGCGCACCGCGTTCGGCAGGCCGATCGGCAGCTTCCAGCACAACCGATTCCTGCTCGCCGAGATGGCCACCGAGGTCGAGGTGGCGCGGGTGTTCGTCGACCGCTGCGTCAGCGAGCACTGCGCCGGCCGCCTCGCCGTCGCCGACGCCGCCAAGGCGAAGTGGTTGACAACCGAGCTTCAGAAGCGGGTCGTCGACCAGTGCGTGCAGCTCCACGGCGGCTACGGGTACATGACCGAGTACCCGGTGGCGCGCGCCTACCTCGACGCCCGGGTGGCGACGATCTACGGCGGCACCACCGAGATCATGAAGGAGATCATCGGCCGGTCGATGGGCTTCTGATCACCGGGCGAGTTGCTCGGCCGATCTGCCAGCGGGGAATTGCTCGGTCGATGTGCCACGGTGGAGATGCCCGGCAGTTCTGCCGCCGGTGGAGATGCGCGCCAGTTCTGCCGCCGGTTGGAGGTACGCGGCAGTTTCTCCACGGTGTTATTACCGGGGGGAGGCTCCGCCTCCCCCCGCTCATGCCAAAGACATCGTGCGCTGGCGCGCCCGATGCCGTGGCATACCCCCCTCCGCGGCCGGACTCCCGGCCGACGCGCGCTTCGCGCGCTTGTCGTGAAGGGTCGACGGGCCGAGGTCCCAGGAGGAACGCTGCGCGTTCCTCAAACCCCACCCGACGAGCGGCTTCGCGGGTGGGTGCTTGACGCCCCGCATGGGCATCACGGCCTTCCCGACGGCGCCTCGCTGCGCCGCCGTCTCGGCGGATCGTGGGGGTTTCCAGGAGGAACGCTTCGCGTTCCTCATTCGTACCTCGGCCGGTGGCTGCGCAAATTGCGATCGCGACGCGAGCGCCGCCGGCGAGTGCCGGCGAGGGGGGGCGGGAGCCGGCATCGGGCGCGCCAGCGCACGATGTCTTGCGACCAGACGGGGGGACGCAGTCCCCCCCGAGTAAGAACCGGCGGCAGAGCGGC